>NZ_JBBCPK010000115.1:0-10977 GCF_037150775.1 Leclercia sp. M50 | reverse complement strand
GTTAAAGATTTTATTGAGAACATCCTCGGTGCGGAGGGGCGTGCCCGCTCGGTGGTGATTGCCGCCCCGGCGGATGTCTCTCCCCTGCTGCGCATGCAGGGGGCTGCCTATGCCACCCGTATCGCCGAAGATTTTCGCGACCGCGGCCAGCACGTGCTGCTGATCATGGACTCCCTGACCCGTTATGCGATGGCCCAGCGTGAGATCGCTCTGGCGATTGGCGAGCCACCGGCTACCAAAGGCTACCCGCCTTCGGTGTTTGCCAAACTCCCGGCGTTGGTGGAGCGCGCCGGGAACGGCATCAATGGCGGGGGCTCCATTACCGCCTTTTACACGGTGCTGACCGAAGGCGATGACCAGCAGGACCCGATTGCCGACTCGGCACGTGCGATCCTCGACGGCCATATCGTCCTGTCGCGCCGCCTGGCCGAAGCGGGCCACTATCCGGCTATTGATATCGAAGCCTCTATCAGCCGTGCGATGACGGCGCTGATTACCGAGAAGCATTACGCCCGGGTGCGTAACTTCAAACAGCTGCTCTCCAGCTTCCAGCGCAACCGCGATCTGATCAGCGTCGGGGCGTATGCCAAAGGCAGCGACCCGATGCTCGACAAGGCGATTGCCCTGTGGCCGCATCTGGAGGCGTATCTGCAGCAGGGTATTTTTGAGAAGGCCGACTGGGAAAGCTCAATCCAGGCTCTGGAGATGATCTTCCCGCAGGTGTAACAAGGTAGAGGGCGAATGTCATGGCACAACACGGCGCATTAACCACGCTGAAAGATCTGGCCGAGCAAGATGTTGATCATGCCGCGCAGCACCTTGGGGTGATGCGCCGCGGACAGCAACAGGCGGAAGAGCAGCTGAAGATGTTGATTGACTACCAGCATGAGTATCGCACCAACCTCAATACCGATATGACGCAGGGCATCGGCAGCCAGCGCTGGATCAACTATCAACAGTTCATCCAGACGCTGGAGAAAGCGATCGAACAGCATCGCCAGCAGGTGGTTCAGTGGAGCAATAAAGTCGACCTTGCGTTAACAGCCTGGCGAGAGAAGAAACAGCGCTTACAGGCCTGGCAGACACTGCAGGATCGCCAGCTTGCCGCCGCAACCCTGGCGGAAAGCCGTCTCGATCAGAAAAAAATGGATGAATTTGCCCAGCGGGCATCAATGAGGACCCCGGAATGATCACCCTTCAACAACTGCTTTCGAGCGACAGCGATCTTACGGCTGGCGCGCGGGGCGGAAAAGCGGCCGACGGCGCGCAGGATTTTCTTGCCCTGCTGGCGGGCGCGTTAAGCGATGCCAAAGGTCAGGGCAAAGATGTCGGCCTGACGCTGAACGATCTCCACTCATCGGGCGGCAAGTTCGCCCAGGCGGCGCTGCAAACCGGTGCCGCCGATAGCGACGTTGACGCCGATGCCGGCAAGCTTGCCGAGCTGCTGGCGCGTCAGGATCTAACGCTATCCGATGAAGATGCCAGCCAGCCGGGGCTGGCACACGGCCTGTTGCCGGTCGCCAAAAGCGAGGTGTTGAAATCGCTGGCCCAGGCCGCTAAAGAGGCTGACAGCAAAACGGAGCTCAGCGAGGAAGAGCTGGCGGGATTAAGCGCCCTCATGGCGATGCTGCCCCACCAGCAGACCGCAACCGCGGCCGCGCCTCAGCCAGTGAGCGCCGGAAGCCTGGATGTGAAGGCGACGCTGAATGGCGATCGTGGTCATCAGCCAGCGCTGGATACTGATGCGCTGCGCACCGCAAAAAACGTGGCTCAGGATAAAGGTGCGGCCTTAGCTTCTGACACCCAACTGACGCCAGCCGTCGCCGCGGCAACGACCAGACAGGCGGCTGAGAGCACACCATCCCCGACCGGACCGACCATCACGATGGGGCCGATTGTCAGCAATCTTACCTCTGCTCAGCCGACGATGGCCGCCGCACCGGTGGTCAGCGCCCAGCTGGGCAGCAATGAGTGGCAGCAGACCATCAGCCAGCACATCACGCTGTTCACCCGTCAGGGCCAGCAGAGCGCCGAGCTGCGTCTGCACCCGGAAGATCTGGGCCAGGTGCAAATTACGCTTAAGCTGGATGATAACCAGGCCCAGCTGCAGATGGTGTCAGGCCACAGCCACGTTCGCGCGGCGCTGGAAGCGGCACTGCCGGTGCTGCGTACTCAGCTGGCG
Organism: Leclercia sp. M50; assembly: GCF_037150775.1. NCBI lineage: Bacteria > Pseudomonadati > Pseudomonadota > Gammaproteobacteria > Enterobacterales > Enterobacteriaceae > Leclercia > Leclercia sp. M50. The sequence continues at coordinate 8,795 of NZ_JBBCPK010000115.1, read as the reverse complement.
GAAAACGGTATTCAGCTTACGCAAAGCAGCATCAGCAGTGAAAACTTTAACGGTCAACAGCAGGCCTCGTCTCAGCATCAGCAGCAGGCATCCCGCTCCGGCAATAACGGCGGATTTGATGAAGAGAGCGATGAGCTGCTGGCGGCACCGGCCTCGCTGCAGTCTGCAGCCCGTGGAAACAGTGCCGTCGATATCTTCGCCTAAACCTAAACGCCAGAGGTAGCGTGATTATCCCCGTCTTTTCGACCCTTTGACGGCGACAGGACACGGGATAATCACCACATTAGCAGTCCCGAAACAGGAAGCACGCAACAGATGACTGACTCCGCCATCACCAAAAAAAGTAAGCGTTCCATCTGGATCCCGCTGTTGGTGTTAATTACGCTCGCCGCCTGCGCCACCGCAGGTTACAGCTACTGGCGTATGAATAAAGCCCCTTCAGCCGAAGCCAAAGTGGAGCCACCACCGCCGGCGGCACCTGTCTTTTTTGCGCTGGATACGTTCACCGTTAACCTGGGCGACGCCGATCACGTCTTTTACGTGGGCATTACGCTGCGTCTGAAAGACGAAGCTACCCGCGCACGTCTGAGTGAATACCTGCCGGAAGTGCGCAGCCGTCTGCTGCTGCTGTTTTCTCGTCAGGATGCCACCCAGCTCTCTACCGATGAAGGTAAGCAGAAGCTGGTGGAAGCCATTAAGCAAACGCTGGCCGCGCCTCTGATCAGCGGTCAACCTAAGCAGGAAGTCACCGACGTTCTGTATACAGCTTTCATTCTGCGGTAACGACATGGGCGACAGTATTCTTTCTCAGGCGGAAATCGATGCGCTGCTCAACGGCGACAGCGATAAAGCCGACGAACCAAAAGCGGGCCTGGCGGGCGAAAGTGATATTCGCCCCTACGATCCCAATACCCAGCGTCGCGTGGTGCGCGAGCGTCTGCAGGCGCTGGAGATCATCAACGAACGTTTTGCCCGTCAGTTCCGTATGGGGCTGTTTAACCTGCTGCGCCGTAGCCCGGATATTACCGTCGGTGCGATCCGCATTCAGCCGTATCATGAGTTCGCCCGTAACCTGCCGGTGCCGACGAACCTCAACCTGATCCATCTGAAACCACTGCGCGGCACGGGTCTGTTCGTCTTCTCGCCAAGCCTGGTGTTTATCGCCGTAGATAACCTCTTCGGCGGCGACGGACGTTTCCCGACTAAAGTGGAAGGCCGTGAGTTCACCCACACCGAACAGCGCGTTATCAACCGCATGCTGAAGCTGGCCCTTGAGGGGTACAGCGACGCATGGAAGGCGATCCACCCGCTCGACGTGGAGTATGTGCGTTCCGAGATGCAGGTGAAGTTCACCAACATTACCACCTCGCCAAACGACATCGTGGTCAACACCCCGTTCCACGTGGAGATCGGCAACCTGACCGGCGAATTCAATATCTGCCTGCCGTTCAGCATGATTGAGCCGCTGCGCGAAGTGCTGGTGAACCCGCCGCTGGAGAACTCCCGCCATGAAGATCAGAACTGGCGTGAGAACCTGGTGCGCCAGGTTCAGCACTCCCAGTTAGAACTGGTGGCCAATTTTGCCGACGTGCCGCTGCGTTTGTCGCAGATCTTAAAATTAAAACCCGGCGATGTTCTGCCGATAGAAAAACCCGACCGCATCATTGCGCATGTGGATGGCGTGCCCGTGCTGACCAGCCAGTATGGCACCGTGAATAATCAGTACGCGTTACGCGTTGAGCACCTGATCAACCCGATTTTGAATTCTCTGAATGAGGAACAGCCCAAATGAGTGATATGAACAATCCGTCCGATGACAACACCGGAGCACTGGACGATCTGTGGGCTGAGGCGTTAAACGAACAAAAAGCACCGGCCAGCAAAAGCGTTGCCGATTCGGTATTCCAGCAGCTGGGCGGCGGCGACGTCAGCGGTACGCTGCAGGATATCGATCTGATTATGGATATCCCGGTCAAGCTGACCGTGGAGCTGGGCCGTACCCGCATGACCATTAAAGAGCTGCTGCGCCTGACGCAGGGTTCGGTCGTGGCGCTGGATGGCCTGGCCGGTGAGCCGCTGGATATTCTGATCAACGGCTACCTGATTGCCCAGGGTGAAGTTGTGGTTGTCGCCGATAAGTACGGCGTGCGTATCACCGACATCATTACCCCGTCTGAACGTATGCGTCGTCTGAGCCGTTAAGCATGAAGACCCAGGCAGTCGTCTCTCAGCCCTCTGCGGTGCCAGGTTCGCCGCTGCTTCATGTCAGCGGCGCGCTGCTGGGTATTATTGCCTTTATTCTCGTTGCCGCCTGGCTGGCTAAACGCGTGGGACTGGCGGGCAAAACCGCCGGTGCCCGCGGGCTGAAGCTCGCTGCCAGCACTTCGCTGGGCCCTCGTGAGCGCGTGGTGATCGTTGAAGTGGAAGACGCCCGGCTGGTGCTGGGTGTGACCGCCTCAAACATTAATATTCTGCATAAATTGCCGCCTGCGCCGGTCTCTGAGGAGAGTCGCACAGAGGTTCCACAGGATTTTCAGTCCGTGATGAAGAGTTTGCTTAAGCGTTCCGGGAGATCGTGATGCGCCGTTTGTTATCCCTTACGCTTGCCGGTGTTGGCCTGTTTGCTCCTGCCGTGTATGCCCAGTTGCCCGGCCTGATCTCGACGCCGATGGCCAATGGCGGTCAGAGCTGGTCTCTGCCTGTTCAGACGCTGGTGTTTATCACCTCGCTGACCTTTATCCCGGCTATTCTGCTGATGATGACCAGCTTTACCCGCATCATCATCGTCTTCGGTCTGCTGCGAAACGCCCTGGGTACCCCGTCCGCGCCGCCTAACCAGGTGCTGCTCGGTCTCTCCCTGTTTTTGACCTTTTTCATTATGTCGCCGGTGATCGACAAGATTTACACCGACGCCTATCAGCCCTTCAGCGAAGAGAAGATCTCCATGCAGGAGGCGCTGGAAAAAGGGGCGCAACCGCTGCGGGAATTTATGCTGCGTCAGACCCGCGAAGCTGACCTGGCGCTCTTTGCCCGTCTGGCGAACGCCGGGCCGATCCAGGGACCTAAGGCGGTGCCGATGCGCATTCTGCTGCCCGCTTACGTCACCAGCGAGTTGAAAACCGCCTTTCAGATTGGTTTTACGATCTTCATTCCGTTTTTGATTATCGACCTTGTTATCGCCAGCGTCCTGATGGCGTTGGGGATGATGATGGTGCCGCCGGCAACCATTGCCCTGCCCTTCAAGCTGATGCTCTTTGTCCTGGTGGACGGCTGGCAGCTGCTGGTGGGGTCGCTGGCACAAAGTTTCTACAGTTAAGGAGCGCCCGGTGACGCCAGAATCGGTCATGATGATGGGCACGGAAGCGATGAAGGTCGCCATCTCCGTTGCCGCTCCCCTGCTGCTGGTGGCGCTGGTCACCGGTCTGATCATCAGTATCCTGCAGGCCGCCACGCAGATTAACGAGATGACGCTGTCGTTTATCCCGAAAATCATCGCCGTGTTTGTGGCGATCATTATCGCCGGGCCGTGGATGCTCAACCTGCTGCTGGATTACATGCGCAATCTGTTCACTAACCTGCCCTATATCATCGGCTAGGTATGCTGCAAGTTACCAGCATCCAGTGGCTTGAGTGGCTGGGCCTCTACTTCTGGCCGCTCTTGCGCATCCTGGCCCTGATCTCCACCGCGCCGATCCTGAGCGAGCGGGCGATACCCAAGCGGGTCAAGCTGGGCCTGGCTATTCTCATAACCATCATCGTTGCCCCAACGCTGCCGCCGGTAAATGTGCCAATTTTCTCCACGCCAGCCCTGTGGGTTGGGCTACAGCAGATCCTGATTGGCGTGGCCATCGGCTTTACGATGCAGTTTGCCTTTGCCGCCGTGCGCACCGCCGGCGAGCTGATTGGTCTGCAGATGGGTCTCTCCTTCGCCACCTTCTTTGACCCTGGCAGTCGGCTTAACATGCCGATCATTGCCCGTATCATCGACCTGCTGGCGATGCTGCTGTTTATGGCCTTTGACGGGCATCTGTGGCTGATTTCGATGCTGGTGGATACCTTCCACACCCTGCCGATTGGCGGGGAGCCGGTAAACAGCAACGCTTTTATGGCGCTGACCCGTGCGGCCGGGCTGATTTTCCTTAACGGCCTGATGCTGGCGCTGCCGCTGATTACCCTGCTGCTGATCGTCAACCTGGCGCTGGGTTTACTTAACCGTATGGCGCCACAGCTGTCGGTGTTTGTCATTGGTTTCCCTATCACCCTGACTATCGGCCTTGTGCTTATCGGCCTCTTAATGCCGCTTATTGCGCCATTCTGCGAACATCTATTTAGTGAAATATTTAATTTATTGGCCAATATCGTGCGCGAGCTTTCCGTGAAACAATAAACCCTCTCTTTTATATTGTCTTTCTGAGGATATTCCTAAAATAGAAAATGAGAAACATCTGCCAGGATATATCTGGAGCGGGTTTAATGCTTTTATACTCCTCACATAATTCAACATTTACTTTACTTTAAGAAGTTTCCTGGCAAATTATACGTAACTTTACGGGATAGTGAGTTCGCCTGAAAGTCCTTGTAATGCTCACAGGTAATTTATTTTTCCATCCCGTTTGGCTGTTAAAGAGCTCTCAGGCAGGTGGTGAATTATCGTTATGCATTGAGTGAGGGTATGCCATGTCAACGATCATTATGGATTTATGCAGTTACACCCGGCTAGGGTTAACCGGGTATCTGGCCAGCAGAGGGGTAAAGAAAAAAGAGATCAACGATGTACATACGGTTGACGAACTTGCCGCCGCATGTGACGCCCTTACGCCAGGTGTGGTGTTTATTAATGAGGACTGTTTCATTCACGATCCCGCCAACAGTCAGCAAATAAAGCAGATCATTAATCAGCATCCCGGCACCCTGTTTATTGTTTTTATGGCTATAGCCAATATCCATTTCGATGAATATTTGCGGGTGCGTCAGAATCTTCTGATTAGTTCGAAATCTATTAAGCCGGAATCGCTGGATGAACTGATCGGGGATTATTTAAACAAAGAGATAAAGAGTGTAGCGAAATTTAATTTTCCCACTTTATCATTAAGCCGAACTGAATCCAGCATGCTGCGAATGTGGATGGCTGGACAGGGAACGATTCAGATTTCAGACCAGATGAATATCAAGGCGAAAACCGTATCGTCACATAAAGGAAATATTAAAAGGAAGATTAAAACGCATAATAAGCAAGTGATCTATCATGTCGTTCGCCTGACCGACAATGTGACCAACGGAATTTACGTTAATCTGCGTTAACCCCTTCCCTTTTTGCCACGTAAACCGATCTCTGGCTATGCCAGAGATTTTTCATTTCGGCCGCGCCAGCCCGCGTCAGCCGACACGCATGTTACTCCACGCTCTCAACAAAAATCCCGTCAGGGTGGCCAAGCTCGTTAAAGAACCAGATCCCGAGCGGGTAGTCCTCCAGCGAGACCAGATACATCGTGCCTTCATTAAACTGCTCAACTGCCAGTACCACACCCGGGCGACGCGGCCCGCCGTCGGTTTTGACGGTTACCCGATCGTTGACGTTCATAAAATCCTCCTCTGGTTTTGAGCCAGTGTAGAACAAAACGTGAAATCTGGCAGCGTGTTGCTGCGCGATTGCCGCTTTTATCGGCGGTCTATACTTAAAGCTGTAAAAGGTAAACGAGGAGTACGCAATGAAGACCGAAAAAGAGTACAGCGAAACGGCTAAACGGGAAGTGAATGTTGATGTGGATGCCTTGCTCGCCGCGATCAATGAAATCAGCGAGAGCGAAGTACAGCGCATAGAGGATGACCCTACCCGGGTACGGGTTAACGATCGGGATTACCATACCTGGCGCGAGCTGGCTGAAGCCTTTGAGCTGGATATCCATGATTTCAGCGTCACAGAGGTGAATCGCTGAGGCGAAAAAAATCCCGGTCATGGGGTGACCGGGATCAAACTTGCTCATGCAAGAAGCACTTGTAAATTCGTTACACCAGGAAATCTGATGTCGCGTAAACATTATCTGCAATTTTTTTGCAAGACAAGGAAATATTCTTCATATTTATAGTTTCCCTGCGCAATTAAAATGTTGGTTATAGTTGCCCAACAGGCGTCAGCCGCGGGGTGCGCGGGATCGGTTCCATAAGATAACCCTTTTGCAGAATTTTATTTTAAGAAAATTCTTATAAAAGACCTTCATCTGTTAGGGGAGATGCTATGCCTTCACTCGACGATCCGCTGCTCATCTATAGCGATCTGGACGGCACATTGCTGGATATTCACACCTATGACTGGCAGCCCGCTCTTGGCTGGCTGGATACCTTACAGGACCATCAGATCCCGGTGATCCTCTGCAGCAGCAAAACCGCGGCGGAGATGCTGGAGATCCAGAGCGATCTGGGGCTGGAGGGCTTGCCCTTTATTGCCGAAAATGGCGCGGTGATCCAGCTGGATGTCCGCTGGGATGACCATCCCAACGCCCCACGGTTAATCAATGGCGCTCCCCATGCCGATATCGTTAACATCATCAATCAATTGCGCGCCCGGGAGGGTTACAAATTCACCACCTTCGATGACGTGGACGAGCGGGTTATTAGTGAGTGGACCGGTCTTAATTATGCCCGTGCGAGGCTGGCGAAACTGCATGAAGCCTCGGTGACGCTCATCTGGCGCGACAGCGATGAGAGAATGGCTGAGTTTGAAGATGCGCTGACCGCGCTGGGGTTGAAGTATGTTCAGGGCGCACGGTTCTGGCACATTCTTGATGAGCGCGGCGGTAAGGATCAGGCGATTAACTGGCTCAACGAGCAATACCTGCAGCGCGAAGGCGCGCTTCCCACTACCCTCGGTCTGGGTGACGGGCCAAACGACGCGCCGCTGCTGGATAGCGTCGATTTCGCGGTGGTGGTTAAAGGCATCAATCGCCAGGGAATTACGCTCAAAAACGACGATCCGGCGCGGGTTTACCACACCCACCAGCCTGGCCCTGCTGGCTGGCGTGAAGCGCTGGATCACTTCTTCTCGTCCTGACCCACCACCTGGTTGCGTCCTCGCTGCTTCGCCTGGTAAAGCCGGGCGTAGGCGATGGACTGTAGCTGTTCAAAATCGTAGTTACCGCTCTCCTCTGCGCTGCTGACGCCAATCGACACGCTGACGCGCGTCGTCTGGCTTTTTTTCACCAGGATTTCCCGACGATTGATCCGCTCGCGGATCCGCTCGGCAATTGCCATCGCCTGTTCCGGCCCGGTGTCCGGTAACACTACACAGAACTCTTCTCCGCCGACACGTCCGGCAACATCGGTGTCCCTTATCGTGCGGATAATTAAGCCAGCCGCATGCGTCAGCACTTTATCCCCCGCCTGGTGACCAAACCTGTCGTTAACCCGTTTGAAATGGTCAAGATCCATCTGCATCACCGAGTAAGGCTGATTTTGCTGTTCACACCGCTTCGCCAGCGCTTTTGCCCGCTCAAACAGCGCGCCACGGTTATTTATCCGGGTCAGCGGATCGTGCCAGGCCTGCCACTGCAGCGAGTGTTGCAGGCGGTACATATTGCTGACCATCCGGCGGATCACAAACCATGAGCCCACCAGCATCGCGGTAAAGAGCAGCCACAGCAGCGCCAGCGCGATAGTAATGCTGCCGAAATCACCGTTCGCCCCTTCCCTCAGGGTGTGGATGCGCAGCACAAGGCCATTAAAATGATCCAGATGATGCCAGTTGACGTAGCGGCTCCCCAGACGGATATCCCCTTCGGTATCTTTTTCCAGAGCAGCGGCAATTTGCGCCCGCTCGCGCTCGTCAAAATGATTCACGTTGTCCGCAATACTCTCCGACGTGGCGAGCAGATTAAAGCCTTTATCATAGAGCTGGAACTCACCTTCACCGTTGCCGTCTACTGCATCCTGCAGCAGTTTCTTCAGCCCCGGGAGCGTAAACTCTAACGCCAGCGCGCCGTACCAGTAGCGTTGGTAATCGACCGGTACGCTGACGGTAACGGTGCGATCGTCTGCCCCATGCGTAAACCAGCGCACGCTTCGGGCCCGGTTCTCACGCTCCGACTGCCCGGTGTACCACGGACGTGTGACCAAATGATAGTAGCGGGAGATAATGTCACCTCCCCAGTCGGTGGGATCGGTTGAGACGTAAAACCCGGCGCGGGAAACATAGACCACGCGCCTGGCGTGTGCTGCCGGAGAGTCGATGCGCAGCAAATAGCCCATTTCAAACGCGGCGCTCAACTCTCTTTCAATCCGTTCATCATCACGTGACAGGCTGGTGGTTTGCCGTACAAAGGCATCAGAAACACCGTTCAAGGGTAAGGTGCGACGCACATCGAAGGTCAGCTGCCAGGAGGGCTTGCCCTGCAGATCGTTAAAGTGGTCGACAGTATTACGCAACAGTGGGGATGCGAGGGGCGTTTCAAGGGCGTCGCGCATGCCGTTGCGAAAGAACAGCAGCTTTTCCACGCTGAACTCAAGCTGGCGATCCAGTGAATTGGCCACCGTCTCCAGATGATTTTTCTGGCTGGCCGCGTACGCATCCTCCAGCACCACGGCTTCACGCCAGGTCAACAGCGTGGAGAAGATGAGGACGACAATAAAGCAGATGTTAACAACCCGGCCCGGATGAAAGCGATGTCGTGCCGTAAAAGCGTCTTTTCCTGAAACGATGTCGTGCTCCACACCTACTCCGTGAAGGCCACCTTCGCCATCTGCATGACGTCAAAGCCTGGCTGATTTTGCAATGCTACTGCGGTTGGCGCGATTATAACGTA
>NZ_JBBCPK010000114.1:0-11097 GCF_037150775.1 Leclercia sp. M50 | reverse complement strand
CAAGACCCAGTACAACGTCTCGGTGAACGTCGAGATGCCCCTCTACCAGGGCGGCGGGCTAAGCGCCCGGCGCAACGCCGCCAGCCACGCGGTGGAAGCGGCGCAGTCCAATATTCAGCGCACCCGGCTGGACGTGCGGCAAAAGCTGCTGGAGTCCAAAAGTCAGGTGATGAGCCTGATGAGCACCCTGCAGATCCAGTCCCGCCAGGAGACGCTCAGCCAGCGTACCCGCGAACTCTATCAGCAGCAGTATCTCGATCTGGGCTCCCGCCCCCTGCTGGACGTACTGAACGCCGAGCAGGAGGTCTACCAGGCCCGCTTTACTCAGTGGCAAACCGCCGGGCAGCTTCGCCAGTTGCAAATCAACTGCCTCTATAACACCGGGCGGATGCGCAATGCCTTCGGCCTTGAAAACCACACCATTCAGTCAGTGGAGATCCAGCCATGATCCGAGACGATATCCTTTATGAGGAGACACTGACGCAAGAGGCGCTGGAGCACTGGGCGCAGGCGTTTGGCTACGTCGCCACCCGCTACCGGGTGGCCTGCTCCCCCGGCGCGCTGGTGGCGGGCGCGCCCTGGCTGCAGGGCAAAAGCAAAATTCCGGCGCTGACCGGGCTTGCCCGCGAGGCGGGCCTCTCCTTTCAGCTGCTCACCAACGGCCAGGAGTCCATCAACAGCTGGCGCCTGCCGGTGGTGGTGGAGCTTAATGACGGCAAGATTGGGGTGATTGAGCACTTCGACGGCGAGGATTTGCTGGATGTCTGCTTCTTTGACGGCAAGGCGCAGACCAACCGCATCTCGCTGGCGAAGATGCTCCCGGCCATTCGCCAGGTGGTGGCCCTGCGCCCGCTGGCGGCGCTGAAAGACAGCCGGGTGGATGCCTATATCTCCAGATACCGCCCGGACTGGCTCTACCGGCTGGTGATGCGCGACCTGCGCCCCTATACCTACGTGATGCTGGCGGCGCTGTTCATCAACCTGCTGTCGCTGGCGGGCATTCTCTTTTCAATGCAGGTCTATGACCGGGTGATCCCCGCCCAGTCCTACCCCACCCTCTATGTGCTGACCATCGGGGTGCTGATTGCCACCCTGTTCGGCTTTATTCTGCGTCTCGCCCGGTCTCACATTATGGATCTGCTGGGCAAACGCGCCGACATGCGCGTCTCGGACCGGGTGTTTGGCCACGCCCTGCGCCTGCGCAACAGCGCGGTGCCCCGCTCCACCGGCAGCTTTATCTCCCAGCTGCGTGAGCTGGAGCAGATCCGCGAGATGGTCACCTCCTCCACCATCTCTACCATCGTCGACCTGCCCTTCTTCTTCCTGTTTGTGGTGGTGCTGGCGATCATCGCCCCGTCACTCGCCTGGATCGCCCCGGTTGCGGCAGTGGTGATGGTGCTGCCGGGCCTGCTGCTACAGAAAAAGCTGGCGGCGCTGGCGAAGCAGTCGGCCCACGAGGCGACCCTGCGCAACGCCGTGCTGGTGGAGAGCGTGCAGGGGCTGGAGGACATCAAGCTGATGCAGGCGGAGAACCGCTTCCTGCAACAGTGGAACAGCTACATTCAGATCACCGCCGAGTCGGGCCTTAAGACCCGGGAGCTGACTCAGGGCCTGATCAGCTGGGGGATGACCATTCAGAGCCTGGTCTACACCGCGGTGATTGTGGTGGGTGCCCCGATGGTGATCGAAGGCGAAATGACCACCGGTGCGGTGGTGGCCGCCTCAATGCTTGCCTCGCGGATGATCGCCCCGATGGCGACCCTGTGCGGCGTGCTGGCCCGCTGGCAGCAGGTGAAGGCGGCTAAAGAGGGGCTGGACAACATTATGCAGCTGCCCACCGAGAACCAGCGTGAAGAGACGCCGATCCGCCAGGACGTGCTGCGTGGACACTACCTCTTCGAGCAGGCGCAGTTCGCCTACGGCGGCGACGCGCAGAACCCGGCGCTGCGCATCAACCGGCTGGAGATTAAACCCGGCGAGCATGTGGCGGTGCTGGGGCGTAACGGCGCGGGCAAATCGACCCTGCTGCAGGCGATGGTGGGCAGCATGGATCTGGTGGGCGGCGAACTGCGGCTCGACAACCTCAGCCTGCCCCATCTCGACATGGCGGATGTGCGCCGCAACGTCGGCCTGATGAGCCAGAACGCGCGGCTGTTTTACGGCACCCTGCGGGAGAACATCACCCTCGGGATGCCGCGGGCCACCGACGAGGAGATCTTTGCCGTGCTGGAGATGTGCGGCGCGGCCAGCTTTGTGCAGAAGCTGGCGAAGGGGCTGGATCACCCGATTATGGAGAACGGCGTCGGGCTCTCCGGCGGCCAGCGCCAGTCGATTTTGCTGGCGCGGATGTTCCTGCGCGATCCCAACGTCGTGCTGCTGGATGAACCCACCGCCTCGCTGGATGAGCACACCGAGCGTGAATTTATCCAGCGTCTGGGCCAGTGGCTCGGTCACCGCACGCTGATTGTCGCCACCCACCGCGTACCGATGCTGGAGCTGGTGGAGCGCGTGGTGGTGCTGAAAGAGGGCATGCTGGTGATGGACGCGCCGAAAGCGCAGGCGCTGAGCAACAGCCGGATGCAGCAACCGCAGCAGGCAAATGGCCGGGAGTGGAAAAATGAAAATCAATCAGCGTGACGTTGCGGCGATGGATGACCTGGATAACGCCCTCGGCTCCGAGAGCGGCTATACCGGGGCGAGAAGCATTGTGTTATTCAGCCTGCTGCTGTTTGTCGCTGCCGGGGTGTGGGCGTGGTTCAGTATTCTCGATGAGGTCTCCACCGGCACCGGGAAGGTGATCCCCAGCTCCCGGGAGCAGGTGTTGCAGTCTCTCGACGGCGGGATCCTCGCCGAACTAAAGGTTCACGAAGGGGATCAGGTGCAGGCCGGCCAGGTGCTGGCGCGTCTCGACCCGACCCGCTCTGAATCCAACGTCGGCGAAAGCGCCGCCCGCTACCGCGCATCGCTGGCCTCCAGCGCCCGTCTGCGTGCGGAGGTGAACGATCTGCCCCTCACCTTTCCGCCGGAGCTGGCGAAATGGACCGACCTGATCGCCGCCGAAACCCGGCTCTACAACTCCCGCCGCGAGCAGCTGGAAGACTCCCGGCGCGAGCTGCGCCAGGCGTTGGATCTGGTGAATAAAGAGCTTGCGATCACCCAGCGGCTGGTAAAAACCGGCGCCGCCAGCCACGTCGAGGCGCTGCGCCTGCAACGCCAGAAGAGCGATCTTGAGCTGAAGCTCACCGACCTGCGCTCGCAGTACTATGTTCAGGCCCGGGAGGCGCTCTCTAAATCGAACGCCGAAGTGGATATGCTCTCGGCGGTGCTGAAAGGACGTGAAGACTCGGTGACCCGCCTGACGATGACCTCGCCGGTGCGCGGCATTGTGAAGAACATCAAGGTGACCACCATCGGCGGCGTTATTCCCCCGAACGGCGAGGTGATGGAAATTGTGCCGGTGGACGATCACCTGCTGATTGAAACCCGCCTGTCGCCGCGGGATATCGCCTTTATCCACCCCGGTCAGAAGGCGCTGGTGAAGATCACCGCCTACGATTACGCCATCTACGGCGGGCTGGATGGCGTGGTGGAGACCATCTCCCCGGACACCATTCAGGATGAAGCCAAACCGGAAGTGTTTTACTACCGGGTGTTTATCCGCACCAGCCAGGATTACCTGGTGAACAAAGCGGGCAGGCACTTCTCGATTGTGCCGGGGATGATTGCCACGGTGGATATCAAAACCGGCGAGAAATCGGTGATGGATTATATGATTAAGCCGTTTAACCGGGCGAAAGAGGCACTAAGGGAGCGGTAGCAAGAGCGCCGGGTGGCGGCTGCGCCTTACCCGGCCTACCAAACCGGCACGCCCTTGTAGGCCGGGCAAGCGAAGCGCCGCCCGGCAAACAGGTCGCACCGGTGCAAACCCACCAGGCCATACTCTCAACGAAACATTAACGGCAAGGTTTCGCCAGGCTGCTGGGGTCGGGTTGCGCCTGATGCTGAAGGGTGTTCGATAAAATCAGGGTGATGAATAACATTGTTTGTCGCCAGATTAAGGGCGCAGTGCATCTCATACAGCAGCCTTTCCTGTTCAGGCCCGCTGCTGCCGGCCAACTGCTGCGTGTAGCCTTTCACCTGAAGCAAATTTTCCGTCATGCGCAGATTCGTCAGCTTGCACGCCTCAGCGTGCTGACTGGCAGACTTCAGCTGCCCCCGGCTCTCCTCCAGCGCCGTTTCAAGTTTATCAACCTCATTGGTCAGCCGGGAAACCATCATAAAGAGGATGGCGACCCCGGCGATGACAGGAACAATTAACCACCATGACACAAACATGTGAGTCACCCTGCAAGATAAGTAGCGTAGTTACATTCTTATTAGCGGGCCGACTTAGAGCAATAATAGGAAATCATTAGAAACGCCCGCGCCTCTTTACTCCTTCATTGCGGATTGCCAGTAAAGGGGCGCGCCGAAAAACGCCACGTAGTAGTCAATCACCGCCCTGACGTTCAGCGGTGGATGACGCGCATTGGGGTAGATCGCCGAAATGTTCTGCGGTTCCGTGTTGATAGCGGCCTCATGGTCCGGCAGCAGTTTTACCAGCTCCCCGCTGCGCAACCGGTCGCCGATAAGCCAGTCCGGGAAGAGCACCATCCCCATCCCGCCCAGCGCCGAGGTCAGCAGGGTTTCCGCGTTATTGGACGATAACAGCGGCGACACGGGATAGTGGACCCACGCCCCGCCAGGCGCACGCAGCAGCCAGCGGTTGGGGCCGGACGAACCGCGGTAGACAAGGCATTTATGTCGGGTTATGTCGTCGGGCGCCTCGGGCGCGCCGTATTTGCGCAGATAGGCCGGAGAAGCGGCGAGGTGATAAAACTGCGGCCCGAAAACCCGGGCGTGAAAAGAGGAGTCGGTCAGCATACCGATGCGAAAGATCAGGTCGGCAGCATCCCGGTGGGGATCGATATAGTCGTCCGTCAGCGTCAGCTCGATGCTGAGCCGGGGATAGCGTTCCGTCAGGCCGGGAAGCCCCGGCGCGATATGCCGCTGACCGAAAAAGACCGGGGCGTTGATGCGCAGCAGACCGGAGGGCTCCTGCTTGCGCGCGTCCAGCTCCCGGCGCGCCTCCTCAAGGTTGCCGAGCATCAGGCGGGCATAGCGGATAAAAAGGTGACCACTTTCCGTGGGAATAATTGCCCGCGTGTTGCGGTAAAAAAGCTGCTGGCCGAGCGCATCCTCAAGCTGATGGATGACCCGCGAAACCTGCGAAGCGGAAATCCCCTCCCGGCGTGCCACCACCGAAAAATTCTGGGATTCATAGACCTCTTTAAAGGTTTGCAGCCAGCGGAGGCTGATCGTGGCGGGGTCGCGCATTAATGCATTTCCTGCACAGGTGTTTCTTTCATTATGGCATTTTTCTCACGGATGTTCAGGGGTACGCTTCCCCGCCTTGAAAACGGAGAAGAGTAACTATGCAGCTGATATTGATTTTACTGGTTATTGCCGGGGGGATGGGGTTGTCCGTCGAGGCAGGGCTACTGGGGCCGCTCGGCGGTGAGGTAGGTGATTTATGGGCCACGTTCAGCGTGTTCGGCGTCGGTGCCGCCCTGACCTTTTTGCTGATGCTCTTTTTCAGCCCACGCAACAGCCCGTCGTTTTTTTCACAGCCTTCATGGCAGCTGCTGGGCGGCGTTCTCGGCCCGGTCTACGTCATTATTCTCACCGTGGTGACGCCCGCCATCGGTATCGCCATGACGATGATTGGCATTCTTGCCGGCCAGGTCTTTAAAAGCCTGATCATCGATCACTACGGCCTGCTGGGCACGCCGCACCGCAAAATTGACACTAAACGCATCATCGCGCTGATTTTTATCATTGCCGCGCTGGTTCTGGTTGCACAGGGGTAAGACGATGACATTAATTATGATTATTCTGGCGGTGATTGGCGGTGCGACGCTGAGCATTCAGGCCGCCATCAACGGCCAGCTGGGCAGCAAGGTGGGCGTATTCAAAAGCGCGTTCCTGACCTTTTCCGTCGGCGCGCTGATCACTGCCCTGCTGATCTTCTTCTTTGAACCGCGCCATGCCGTCAGCCTGCTGGATGTGCCCAAATGGCAGCTGCTGGGGGCGATGTTTGGCGTGCCGTACATCGTCATCATGGTGCTGGCCGTGCAGCGTATCGGTACGGCGGTCGCCACGGTGGCGGTGATTTTTGGTCAGCTGACCATGAGCATGCTGATCGACAATTTTGGCTGGCTGGGGAACGACGCCATACCCTTTTCGATGACGCGCCTGGGCGCTGTCCT
This sequence comes from Leclercia sp. M50, assembly GCF_037150775.1. NCBI lineage: Bacteria > Pseudomonadati > Pseudomonadota > Gammaproteobacteria > Enterobacterales > Enterobacteriaceae > Leclercia > Leclercia sp. M50. Next base: position 4,789 of record NZ_JBBCPK010000114.1, on the reverse strand, counting down.
CTGCCTCGGGATCGCGCTGTGGTTCATCTACTCCAGCAGCACGCAGAAGTCAGAGGAGAAGGCGCCTGCAGAAACGCGAAGTTAAGCCAGCTTCGGTGAGGGGAGGCGCAGGCAGGTGTTTTTGCCTTTCAGGTCATTTATAGTACTTCCCCTCATCCCGTAGCCATTAACACCATGAAAACCGATAATAAACGCGTTCGTGCTTATCATTTTTCCCCCTTTCGCCATCTTTTTGCCGCACGTTTTCTCACCGTTCTGGGCAACGGTATCGCCCCCATTGCGCTGGCATTTGCGGTGCTGGATATTGGCGGCTCGGCCTCTGATTTAGGTATCGTCGTGGCCTCCCGCTCGATTTTTAACGTGCTGTTTCTGCTGCTGGGCGGAGTATTAGCGGACCGCTACTCCCGCAGCCGGGTGCTCGTCTCCTCGTCGGTGGTGGCCGCCATCTCACAGGCTGTCGTGGCGTGGTCGGTGCTGGACGGGTCCGCCACGGTGCTCAGCCTGGCCCTGCTTGGCGCGGTAAACGGTGCCGCCGCGGGCATCACCCTTCCCGCCTCTTCTGCCCTTGTTCCCCAGACGGTCCCCGGTAAAAGCCTGCGCGAAGCCAACGCCTTCATTCAGCTCGGGGTGTACAGCGGGACGGTTATCGGCGCGTCGCTGGGCGGCGTTCTGACAGGCGCCGTCGGACCGGGCTGGGGGCTTGCCATTGATGCCCTGGGGTTCGCCGCCGCCGCCCCCCTCTACCTGATGATTCGCGTGACCGCCCTTGAAGCCGGGCCTTCTCAAAGCAACATGCTGCAGGATTTAAAAGCGGGGTGGCAGGAGTTCGCCAGCCGGGCCTGGGTGTGGTCGATCGTCGTGCAGTTCACCATTATTAACGCCGCTTTCAGCGGGGTAATGATGGTGCTCGGGCCGGTGATTGCAGATACCTCTTTTGGCCGGGCGCAGTGGGGGATTATTTTGGCATGCCAGAGTATTGGCCTCATTGTGGGCTCCTCCCTTGCCCTGCGCTGGCGACCGCGCCGGGATCTCTTTATCGGCGTGATGCTGGTGTCATGCTGCGCCCTGCCCATCTTTATGCTGAGCCTGCTCCCCTCCACGCCCTGGCTGATTGCCGCGTTCTTTATTGCCGGGGTGACCTTTGGCCTCTTTGGGGTGGCCTGGGCCCAGTCCCTGCAAACGCATATTCCGCAGGATAAGCTGGCACGTGTCTATGCCTACGATGCGGTGGGATCGTTTGTGGCGATCCCCTGCGGCGAGCTTATCGCCGGGCCGCTGGCCAACCAGTACGGCACCAGCAACGTGCTGCTGGTGGCGGCCTGTGCCGTGGTTCTCGCCACGGTAGCCGCCAGCCTGGTGCCAGCGATAAGACGACTCGATAACACGTCACAGCTTAAATCGCATACGTAATGGGTTATCATCCGTCTCCCTCTTGTTTCTGCGGTCAGACTGATGTCAGTGATTATCGATAATTTTATTGCCCCGCCCTGCCATGCGGCGATAGAGACGCTCTGGCAGGACGATCATCTGGTGCTGATCAATAAACCCAGCGGGCTGCTCAGCCTGTCGGGGAAAAATCCGCAAAACCTCGATTCGGTGCATTACCGGCTGGTGCAGACCTTTCCCGGCTGCACGCTGGTGCATCGCCTCGATTTTGGCACCTCCGGGCTGATGGTGATTGCCCGCAACAAGGCGATCAATGCCGCTCTCTGCCAGCAGTTCAGCCAGCGCAGCGTAACCAAGACTTACACCGCCCTGCTCTGCGGGCATCTGGCCGATGATGAAGGGGTGATAGACGCCCCCATAGCCAAAGATCCGGCGCTGTTCCCGCGGATGTCGATTTGCGCTATCAACGGCAAGCCCGCCCGTTCCCGCTATCGGGTGGTGGAGCGCGGGCATTATCAGGGTGATGTGCCGGTCACGCGGGTGGAACTGACGCCGGAGACGGGGCGCACCCACCAGCTGCGCATTCACTGCCAGCAGCTGGGCCACCCGATTTTAGGCTGCGACCTGTATGGCGGAGTGCAGATACCCGGCACCGAACGCACGCCGCGCCTGATGCTGCACGCCAGCGAGCTGCGGTTTATGCATCCGGTCAACGGGGAGCCTGTCCATATCCGCCATGCCAGCCCGTTTTGATAGTGCCATTTTGCCACGCGGCTCTCTGTCAGTTCAGCCCCACGCCTGGTTCTGAATCACCACCCGGTACCCGTTATCATCCACGAATGTGCGCCCATTGACCTCCCAGTAGGGGTTAAACGCATTTACCTGCGTAAAGCCCGCGCTGCGCATTCGCCCGCAGGTCGCTTCCCATTCGGCTTTATCGGGATAATAGAGAACGATCAGATCCTCGTTCGTTTGCAGAGGCTGAACGGGATGGTGGTGGCACACGGTAAATTCGATATGCCAGGGTAAATCTTCCCGCCCTAACATGATCCCGCTGAAGCCCTGATGATCGCTAAAGTCCGCAATCTTTTTCAGTCCTAATCCCTGGCTGTACATCAGGAAAGCGTTGTCGAGGTTTATGACAGGTCTGGCAATACGCATATGGGTGAACATCCGGGCTCCTGTGGGCTGCTGGTTTATCATGCCGTCTCAGTCTACCTGCCGTTGCGTTTGCCATTTTCCTCTCAGTGCGTTCCGACATAACGGCGGCACGCCTGATGTTGCATCGCGCCGCCGGGCGGTCCGGGTGAATTTGCAGCGGAATGTGGCTATCCGGTTAATCCAGAACGATGAGCCCTCTCACCCCGCCTGCTGCACCTGTGCCGACAAATAGACCCGCACGTAGCGTACAAATTTGCCGACAAAGACCCCGGCGAACAGCCCGCCGGTAATGATGGCGAAGGCGCTTGCGCCGGGGCGCTGCAGCGTCTCGGGCGCAATGGCGCTGATCGCTCCCAGCACATATTTCACCGCGAAGGCCAGCATCATAATGGGCAGTGCCGAGTAGTCCGCCGAACGGTAAATGCTGCGCGGGGCGGGAGCCCGGCTCACCGTCACCCCTTTGCTCAGGATATAGCCCATCGCCGCACCGCTGAGTAGACCTGCCAGCCACAGGGAGACGGTGCCGAAGGTGAGTGTGCGAAAGACCAGCAGGTCGTAGATATCCCAGATCAGAAACAGGGCCGGAACGATGGCGAGCTTTTCCAGCGCAACGGTGGCGGGCTTACGCGCCCGGATGCCCCTGCTTATCAGGAACAGCAGAACCAGATAGACCCAGACGGGGGTATGAATCAGGACACCAGAGATGAAATCAAGCATAGGGTTCACCTTCGCCTCCGGGGTGACACAGCGTCACCGCTCCGGTTGAGTATTGCCTGGGGTACCCGCTCTACCATCATACTTTATCAGGTTCTTTTATTTGCCCTTCGCTTACCCTTTTTGAAGTAGTAATTTCCGTGAGTAACTGTAATCCATACATAATATACGTAAACAATTTGTTATATTATTTAACAGCCGAAAACAACGTCCATAAATAATATAAAAACCAATTAAGATTAATCCCACGTACAATATTTTTATATGGGCTATAAGCGGGCCACCCTGAACGTAAACTTACGTAAAGAGCCCCGCCACGCCTGGAATAGACCGTTTCAGCGAAACACAAAACAAGCGATAAAGCAGAACAACCGGAAGGTCGTTTGTTTACATTACCTTGGCGAAACTTATTTGCGAAACAAGCGGAGCGATATATTCAGTTAAATCTTAAAACATAAGATAATTTATTTTCAAAACCAGATTTGACTCTTCTGAAATAGGGGCTAAATTTAATCCTGAACGACAACGGATACGAATAAAAACGTATCTTACTGACATAAACGATGTAAATGAGGAAACATAATATGGCAGAGCAACGTGGTGGTTCAGGTAATTTCGCACAGGATCGTGAAAAGGCCTCTGAAGCAGGGAAAAAAGGCGGTCAGCAGAGCGGTGGTAATTTCAAAAACGATCCGCAGCGCGCTTCCGAAGCAGGTAAAAAGGGCGGTCAGCATAGCCATGGTGGCGGACGTAAGTCTGACAACTCTTAATTCATCTCATTATTAAAGCCTGTTCTTCACTTTAATGGGTAACCTCTGCGGGTCCGCGGGCTCGCAGATTTTTATAGCACTGGAGAAAAAGTATGAATATGAAAAGTATAGAGGATGTATTTATTCATTTGTTATCCGATACCTATAGTGCAGAAAAACAGCTTACTCGTGCGCTGGCTAAATTATCCCGCGAAGCCGCCAGCCCCGATCTGAGCGCTGCGTTTAAAGCGCACCTGGAAGAAACCCATGGTCAGATTGAGCGTATCGATCAGCTCATCGAGAAAACGCCAAATATTAAATTGAAAAGAATGAAATGCGTGGCGATGGAAGGGTTAATTGAAGAAGCCAATGAAGTCCTTGAAAGCACAGAAAAAAATGAAGTGCGTGATGCAGCATTAATCGCTGCGGCGCAAAAAGTCGAACACTATGAAATTGCCAGCTACGGCACGCTCGCTACCCTGGCGGAGCAATTAGGATACACCCAGGCGGTCAAATTATTAGCCGAGACGCTGGAAGAAGAGAAATCCACCGATCTTAAACTGACCGATTTGGCAGTCGGTAATATTAATCAGAAAGCAGAAAAGTAAGCCTGAATTAACCGAACCCGAGGACGAAAATATGAATCACGTAGAACACTACCATGACTGGCTACGCGATGCTCACGCCATGGAAAAGCAAGCGGAATCTATGCTCGAATCAATGGCGAGCCGTATCGATAATTATCCTGATGTCCGCGCCCGTATTGAGCAACATCTTAC
>NZ_JBBCPK010000113.1:0-11200 GCF_037150775.1 Leclercia sp. M50 | reverse complement strand
GCCACCCGGCATAAAGACCGTACCCGTCCTCGTTGCCCGGCGGCGCTGCGCTTGCGCGGGCCTACGGTTTGGCCATTGGTAGGCCGGGTAAGGCGCAGCCGCCACCCGGCATAAAGACCGCACCCGTCCTCATTGCCCGGCGGCGCTGCGCTTGCGCGGGCCTACGGTTTGGCCATTGGTAGGCCGGGTAAGGCGCAGCCGCCACCCGGCATAAAGACCGCACCCGTCCTCGTTGCCCGGCGGCGCTGCGCTTGCGCGGGCCTACGGTTTGGCCGTTGGTAGGCCGGGTAAGGCGCAGCCGCCACCCGGCATAAAGACCGTACCCGTCCTCGTTGCCCGGCGGCGCTGCGCTTGCGCGGGCCTACGGTTTGGCCATTGGTAGGCCGGGTAAGGCGCAGCCGCCACCCGGCACTGAACTTACAGCGCGATACGGATCACATCATCCGGCTGGGTGGCTTCCTGCTGGCGGGTCGACTTCTGCTTCACCGTCACGTACAGGGTTTTGCCGTCGGCGGAGAGCGCCAGGCTGTTCGGGAAGGTCGGCGTATCGTGCGTTTTGGTCACTTTGTAGGTTTTGGCGTCAATCACGCTCACCTTGCCCGCCTCACGGTGGGTGACGTAGGCTTCGTCCCGGGCCGGGTTAAACAGCACCGCCAGAGATTCCGGGGCTGCCACCTTGCTGATGATGCTGCCATCTTTCAGGGAGACAACCAGTACTTCCGGCTGTTTAGAGTCGGTGATGAACGCACGCTGGCCCTTAACATCCAGGCTCAGGTTCAGGTAGAAGTGCTCTTTCCCGTCGTCCTGCAGCTTCTTACGCGCGATGATTTTGTGGGTCGCGGTGTCGATGGTCACCAGTTCGCCGTCGCCGTTGGTGGTGTAGAGACGCTTCGCCTGGGCATCCAGCGCCAGACCGGTGCTGAATTTGCCGGTGCCGGTAATGGTCTCTTTCAGCTTCAGCGTTTCGCCGTCCACCACCCAAATCACGCTCTCTTTGCCGATACCGGTGATATAGACGGTGTTCGTGGTGTCATCCGCCACCAGCTCACGCGGTTGCAGCGGTTTCACAGTCTCGCTGCGCTTACGATCGTCCAGCACCAGACGGCCCTTCACGTCACCGGTTTTCGCGTCAATGGCCGTTACCGCGCTGTTGGTAGTGTTACCAAACCACAGGGTCTGGGTGGCGTTATTGATGGTGGCGCCAAACGGTTTCAGGTCGCTATGAATGGCCTGCGTCACTTCCAGCGTCAGCGGATCGAGGCGGTAGACCACCCCACCTTTATCCATTTTGCGGCTCTGGGTGGTGGCAACCCACAGCGCATTTTCCTGCTGGCTGACGGCCATTTCATATGCGCCTTTGCCCACCGCTTTACGCAGCATCTCTTCTGCGGCATGAACATTAAAAGAACCGGCTACCAGCAAAGACCCCAACAGCAGTGAGCTACGCAGACGCGGCGAGCACAGGTGACGTAAATTCATAACAACTCCCTTTCGAGTAAATGGTACCGCTGACATCGCTTCCGGCTGGCAAAGTCATCGCTTCGCCTGATTATGGATGAGAATAGTAATCATTATTTATCTCAATGTGGAGTAATTCTTGATCGCATCAAGCTTATTCGCTGATTTAACCTACACTTGGGTTAACGCTATGTGCGGTTATGGTTTTCAAAATATTTACAAAAGATTTACCATACCCGCACATGTTCCATTTGGTTCGTCTTTCTTTTAAGCGGTTTTTTAATTCATGAAAATCTTTTCTGCCCGCAGGGCAACGCTCCCCCTGCTGTTGGTTCCTGTTGTTTTAGCCCCTGTCGCAGCGATGGCGGCCGACGAACAGACCATGATCGTCAGCGCGTCACCACAATCGCTCTCTGAGTTAGATACCCCTGCCGCGGTCAGCGTGGTTAACGGCGAGGATATACGTCATGCGACCCCGCGCATTAACCTCTCTGAATCCCTCGGCAGCGTGCCGGGATTACAGATCCAGAACCGACAGAACTACGCCCAGGATCTCCAGCTCTCAACCCGTGGTTTTGGCGCCCGCTCCACCTTTGGGGTGCGTGGCATTCGTCTCTATGTGGACGGTATCCCGGCGACGATGCCGGATGGTCAGGGGCAAACCTCGAATATCGATCTCAACAGCATTGAGAGCGTGGAAGTGCTGCGCGGGCCGTTTTCCGCCCTCTATGGCAACGCCTCCGGCGGCGTGGTTAACATGACCACCGAAACCGGGCGTGAGCCGAACACCGTCGAGGCCAGCAGCTATTACGGCAGCTACGGCAGCTGGCGCTACGGTCTGAAGGCCACCGGCGCGATGGGCGACGGCACCCAGCCGGGGGATGTGGATTACACCGTCTCCACCACCCGCTTCACCACCCATGGCTATCGCGACCACAGCGGTGCGCGTAAAAACCTCGCCAATGCCAAACTGGGCGTGCGCATCGACGACGCCAGCAAGCTGAGCCTGATTTTCAACAGCGTGGATATGAAAGCCAACGATCCCGGCGGGCTGGACTATCAGGAGTGGCGGGATAACCCGCGCCAGTCGCCGCGCGGCGATCAGTACAACACCCGCAAAACCATCAAGCAGACCCAGGCCGGCCTGCGCTATGAACGCCAGCTCAGCGCCCAGGACGACCTCAGCGTGATGGCCTACGCCGGTGAACGTGAGATGACTCAGTATCAGTCGATCCCCTACCAGCCACAGTTGCGCCCGACTCACGCGGGCGGCGTGATCGACATGCAGCGCCACTATCAGGGGATCGATACCCGCTGGACTCACCGTGGTGAGCTGCTGGTGCCGATGACCTTCACCACCGGTTTGAATTACGAAAACCTGAGCGAAGATCGTCGCGGGTATGAAAACTTCGTGATGAACAACGGCGTGCCGGATTATGGCCAGAAAGGGGCGAAGCGCCGCGATGAGCGCAACCTGATGTGGAACGTCGATCCCTACCTGCAAACCAACTGGCAGCTGACGCAAAAGCTCTCTCTCGATGCGGGCGTGCGCTACAGCTCCGTGTGGTTCGACTCGAACGACCACTATGTACAGGGCGCTAATGGCGACGACAGCGGTGAGGCCAGCTACCACAAATGGCTCCCGGCCGGGGCGCTGAAGTACCGCGTAACCGACGCCTGGAACCTCTATGCCGCCGCGGGCCGCGGGTTTGAGACCCCGACCATCAACGAGCTCTCCTACCGTTCCGATAACCAGAGCGGCCTGAACTTTGGCCTCAAGCCATCCACCAACAACACGTATGAGGTGGGAAGCAAAACGCGCATCGGCAATGGCCTGTTCACTGCGGCGCTGTTCCGTACCGATACCGACGATGAGATCGTCGTTGACGCCAGCGCGGGCGGCCGCACCAGCTATAAAAACGCCGGTAAAACCCGCCGTCAGGGGGTGGAACTCTCTCTGGATCAGCAGTTTGCTGAAAACTGGAAGCTGAAAATGGCGTGGACCTATCTGGATGCCACCTATCGCACCAACGTCTGTGGCGATAGCGACTGTAACGGCAACCGGATGCCGGGCATTGCCCGCAACATGGGCTATGCCTCCTTTGGCTGGCAGCCGGTCGAGGGGTGGTATGCGGGATCGGATGTGCGCTATATGAGCGACATCGAGGCCGATGACGAAAACACCGCCAAAGCGCCCTCTTATACCGTTGTGGGTCTGAACACCGGCTATAAGCTGAATATGGGCAACTGGGGCATGGACCTCTTTGGTCGCGTGGATAACCTGTTCGACAAAGAGTATGTCGGCTCGGTGATTGTGAACGAATCAAACGGGCGTTACTACGAACCGGCACCGGGGCGTAACTACGGGGTGGGCCTTTCCGTCTCGTATCGCTTCGAGTGATAAAAAACCGGCAGCCCAGGCTGCCGGTTTTGTTTTATGCCATCTGTGCGCGCTGTTCCAGACGGAACGCCGCCACCAGCGACTCCAGCAGACGGGCCTGATCTTCCAGCGCCCCTGCCGCCGTCGACGAGGCGCCTACCAGCGAGGCGTTCTGCTGGGTAGTGGTATCCAGCTCCATCACCGCCCGGGAGATTTGCTCAATACCACGGCTCTGCTCTTCCGAGGCCGAGGAGATCTCGCCCATGATGTCATTTACGCGGGTGACGGAATCCACCACCTGCTCCATGGTCTGCCCGGCTTTCGCCACCAGCTCGCTGCCGGTAGAAATGCGGGAGACCGACTCGCTGATCAACTGCTCGATATCCTTCGCCGCCTGAGAGCTGCGCTGGGAGAGGCTGCGCACTTCGCTGGCCACCACCGCAAAGCCCCGCCCCTGCTCCCCGGCGCGCGCCGCTTCCACGGCTGCGTTGAGGGCCAGAATATTGGTCTGGAAGGCGATGCTGTTGATCACCGCCGTGATATCGGCGATTTTTTGCGAGCTGGTGTTGATATCGCTCATGGTGCTGACCACGTCGCGCATCACCCGTCCGCCCTGGGTCGCAGTCTGCGAAGCCTCGGCAGCCAGTTGGCTGGCATGACGGGCGTTATCGGCGTTGTTCTTCACCGTGGCGGTGAGCTCTTCCATACTGGCGGCGGTCTGCACGACTGCCGCAGCCTGCTGCTCGGTACGCGAGGAGAGATCGGTGTTGCCTTCGGCAATTTCACTGGCGGCCAGCGACACCTGCGCCACGCTGCTGCGCACCTCGCCAATCATTAAGCGCAGTTTATCGTTCATCCGGCCCATCGCCCCGGTCAGTTTGCCCAGTTCGTCTTCTCCCTGGGGATGGATATCGGAGCTGAGATCGCCGCTGGCGATACGCTCGGCCAGCTGCAGGTTCTGTTTTACCAGACGGGTGATCTGGCGGGTCACCCACCAGGAGACCAGGATACCGAAGAGGATCGCCGCCACGCCAATAATGGCGGTGATGGTACTGGAGCTATAGGCCAGCGAATCATTATGCGTTTTGACCAGAGCAATGATCTCGCGGATTGAGGCGCTGCTGTCGTCGCCAGCGGTTTTGACTTTGTCTTCCGCAGCTTTCAGCGGCGCGGTGGCCGCCGGGTCGTTTTTGTTCGCGTTCCAGGCCGTCATCGCGCTCTGCATTTCCGTCACGCTGCTGCCAAAACGGGCAAGGTGCCCGGCAATCGCCTCAACAATGGCCCTCTCTTTTGCCGTCCACTCCAGCTCACGGGCCTCTTCGGTCAGTTCAACGGCATGTTTGACGTAATTTGCCATCAGCTGGCCGGACTTTTCGTCACCGTTATAGAGGAATTTGAGGCGGTTGATCTTGGCCTGGAAGACCTCGATATTGATGTTGTAGATCAGGTTGGTTTGCTGGTAAACGTCGCGAATTTCTTTAAAGCGCATCACGCTGAGCAAGGTCGATACTGCAACCAGCAGCAGTACCAGACCAAAACCCGCCGCGAGCTTTCTGCTCATTTTTATATTACGTAATCGTTGACTGACACTCATTCCTGGCTCCTTAAAAGGCGAATGTGCCTTTTAAGGTTATCGGCAGAGGTCAGGGTTATTTCATAGTTAAGCTGGTCTTATCAGTAGGCTAATAAATAAACTTTCCGGCAGCAGCTTGTCTGCCGGAAAAAAGAAACAGCTCATATTTAGCGAAATTACCGCTTCGTTTATTTCTAGCCCTGTTAGTTTGCAAACTGCCTGATTAATATCTCATTCGCTTCGTCGATCGCTTTATCAATCGCCGCCCGGCTGGCTTCCTGATCGCCCTTCGCAAGGGCATCAAGCAGCTCATCGTAACGATAGGAGCGGCTCGGCAATACAATGTCTGGATCGTAGAGACAGTTAAAACAGGGCCCGATGCGCACCCATAGCTGTTCGATAAGCGATATCAGCGTGGGCATGTCGGCATAGTGATAGAGCGTAAAACGAAAAGCACGGTTGGTGTGAAGCGCCCGCTCCACCTCACCATTGCTCATCGCCTCGTGAAATTTTTCTGAAAGATCGCGCAGCGTCTCTAACTTTTCGTCGGTCATCTGATTGCATGCCGCCGCGACAGCCATGCATTCCAGCGACTTACGAATAGCATTGACTTCGCTATAACGCTCTAAAGTGACTTCCGGCACCAGAAAAGCCTGCGCCGGGGTCGCGTGCAGCGCGCCCGCGGAGACCAACCGCAGCAGCGCTTCACGAACAGGAGTAATACTGGTACCGAGTTTATCCGCAATATCTTTGGTGACGAGCCGTGCGCCTGGCTTTAACGCGCCGGCAATCAGCGCGCTTTTCAGACTCACCTCAACCTGCATCGTCAGGCTCATTCGTTGAGCTTTTTCTAAATTGTCCAAATCCAGCATGTTCTGTTCCTGTTACCCACACTTAACTATATTTCACAGACGGTTAAATAAGGACCGCTGAGTATTTGATATATCCTGTATCGCATGCCTGATTTACGTCAAAAGAAAACCATCAATCATAACTTTGTGTGATTGAAAAAATAAAATACCCCGTTTTGTATACCGCGTTTCGTTTATTCTATGCCTGTATAATTAAAGACGTTATTTTGAATTTTGCACAGTTTAGTATGGCGGAATAATCCGCCATACCTGGTACTATTCGTTATTGTTCGCGACACGTATCACGACTTTGCCGAAGTTTTTTCCCTCCAGCAGGCCAATCAGCGCATCGGGCGCATTTTCCAGGCCATCCGTCACCTGTTCGCGATAGTGGATATTGCCCTCTTTGACCCACTGCCCCATCTGCTGCTGAAACTCTTCGATACGGTGGCCATAATCCTGGTTGATGATAAAGCCCTGCATACGGATGCGTTTTTTCAGGATGGTGCCCATCAGCAACCCGAGACGATCCGGCCCTGGCGGCAGGTCGGTGGCGTTGTATCCGCTCACCAGCCCACAGACCGGTACGCGCGCCTGGGTATTGAGCAGCGGCAGCACCGCGTCAAACACTTTACCGCCGACATTTTCGTAGTAGATATCAATCCCCTGCGGACACGCCTGTTTAAGCTGTTCGGCAAAGTCATCCGCATGATGATCCAGGCACTGGTCGAAGCCCAGCACCTCGGTGGCGTGATGGCACTTCTCCGCCCCACCGGCAACGCCTACCACCCGGCAACCTTTCAGCTTGCCAATCTGCCCAACGGTGGAACCTACCGGGCCGGTCGCCGCGGCCACTACCAGGGTCTCACCCGATTTCGGTTGGCCGATATCCAGCAGTCCCATGTAGGCGGTAAAACCTGGCATCCCCAGAATACCTAACGACCAGGAGGGGTGCTCCGGGTTCTCACCCAGTTTCACCAGCCCGTTGCCGTCGGAGAGTTCATACTCCTGCCAGCCGCTGTAGCCGAGCACCCATTCACCCGGCTGATAGTCAGGATGGTTCGAGGCCTCAACGCGGCTGACGGTGCCGCCCACCATTACGGCACCGATCTCTACCGGCGGCGAATAAGAGGGCGCGTCGCTCATGCGGCCACGCATATAAGGGTCAAGAGAGAGCCACATCGTGCGCAGCAGAAGCTGGCCGTCGGCGGGCTGAGGGATGTCGGTGGTTTCTAAACGAAAGTTATCAGCGGTGGGGGCACCATGGGGACGAGAAGCCAGAACCCATTGACGATTTTGCGTTGAAGATTGACTCATACCTCACTCCTTTTTATAGAAACGTCCTTAGAGCCTAGCCTCATCTTCCCCTGCCCGCTTTAACATTATGAGCCGGACTGGTTAAGCCTGACGACAATGTAGACGCACGGCTCGCCGCTTTCGTTAATAAACCGGCAGTCGTTCGGCGGGCCTAACTCCAGACAATCTCCGGCCCGCATTTCATGGCGGGTATCCCCCTCCTGAAACACCAGCTCCCCCGACTGAAGCCAGATAAGCTGGCGCGCAAGGGCATAAGAGGAGGCGGGCATCGGTACATCGCTGTTGCCGGGCAATTCAACCTGCACCAGGTCGATAGGCAGATCGGTACGCGGCGAGACGTGTCGACGCATATAGTGGGTTTGTGGGTCGCGCCAGACAGGCTGGCTTTCAAAGCGCAGCAGCTTGCCCTCCTGCATCTCGGCGCGGGCAATAAGGGTCGACATGCTGATGCCAAACGCGCCAGAGAGACGGGCCAGCAAGGTGGCGGTCGGGCTGCTGTCGCCGCGTTCGATTTTATGGATCATCGCTCGTGACACGCCCGCCCGCTCGGCAAGCTCGCTCAGGGACCATCCACGCGACTCGCGTTCAAGCCGAATGCGCGCGCTGATCCGTTGATTCATATTGTCTGACAGAATATTCATCACGCCATACTATAGAGAAAGTAATGGATTACCACTGGCTTTTTTCATAACGAAAAGATATGTGTTATGCCGTAGCGTTTTCAGCGACAGTTTGTGTAATATCGTGACATCGCGTACTACTATAGTGAACAACACACCCCGAGGTTTCAGATGCTTATTCGTCACGCCACTAAAGAGGATTGCGCCGCTATCGGCGAGATCTATAACCACGCTGTACTGCATACCGCCGCCATCTGGAACGATACCACCGTGGACACCGATAACCGCATCGCCTGGTTCGAGGCGCGCCAGCTGATGGGCTATCCGGTGCTCGTCAGCGAGCACGATGGCGTGGTCACGGGATATGCCTCTTTCGGTGACTGGCGCGCCTTTGACGGGTTCCGCCATACGGTTGAGCATTCGGTTTATGTGCATCCGGATCATCAGGGCAAAGGCATCGGGCGGGCGCTGATGGAGCAACTTATTGTTGAGGCCCGACGCATCGGCAAGCACGTGATGGTGGCCGGGATCGAAGCGCAGAATCATGCCTCTGTACATCTGCATGAAACCCTGGGTTTTGTCACCACTGGCCAGATGCCGCAGGTGGGGACCAAGTTTGGCCGCTGGCTGGATCTGACCTTTATGCAGCTTCAGCTCGATGAGCGCAGCGAACCGGATAACATCGGATGAACCAGACCCTGACGCTGGTATTTCTGGTGGCGGCGGGCATTGGGCTGGTGGTGCAGAACACCCTGATGGTACGCATCACCCAGACCTCAAGCACCATTCTTATCGCCATGCTGCTCAACTCGCTGGTGGGGATCGTCTTGTTTGTCTCGATTTTGCTGATTAAAAACGGCGTCGCCGGGTTCAGCGAGCTGGTTCACACCGTGCGCTGGTGGACCTTAATTCCCGGCCTGCTGGGCTCATTTTTTGTCTTCGCCAGCATCAGCGGCTATCAGTATGTCGGGGCCGCGACGACTATCGCCGTGCTGGTTGCCAGCCAGTTAATCGGGGGTCTGGTGATGGATGTGATGCGCAGCCAGGGGGTACCGCTGAAGGCCCTGATCGGCCCGGTATGCGGCGCGGTGCTGCTGGTGGTTGGCGCCTGGCTGGTGGCCAGACGCCAGTTCTGAATCAGAGGATCACCCCGCCTTTGGTCAGGCTGTCATGGCGGGCCTCCTGGTCCTCTTTGTACTGTTTACCGTGGTGAGCGATGGCGTTACGCAGGCGCTGCTGCTGGGTATAGCGATCTTCACGGGTTAACTCCCTATCCTCGCTAAGCTCGATCAGCAGTTCATTCATATGTGCAATCACGCTTTCGGCTATCGTCGCGTCAACGCGGACGGTAACATCCTCTAAATGTGACATTGTCACTCCTTCTCAGCTTGCCCGGCGGCGCTACGCTTGCCGGGCCTACGGGTGCCATAAGCAGGCCGGGTAAGGCGCAGCCGCCACCCGGCGCTCTGTCAGTTTACTTTCGCCTTCGAGAAATCACTTCCCATCAGGCTCACGCTGTATCCGCTAATATTGCTGCGGGTAGCAAAGAAGGTTTTGCCGTTGGCCAGCGCAATCCACGGTGCCTGCTGATAGAAGATCTCCTGCGCCTGGCTGTAGAGCTTCGCACGCGCGGCGGGATCGCTGGTGAGCTTCGCCTTCTGCACCAGGTCATCATAGCCCTTGTCGCACCAGCGTGCAGCATTGGAGCCGGTTTTGATGCTGTCGCACCCCAGCAGCACGTCGGCAAAGTTATCCGGGTCGCCGTTATCCGACATCCAGCCAAACAGGGCGCTGTCGTGCTCGCCTTTACGCATGCCGGAGAGGTATTCGCCCCACTCATAGGAGACGATTTTCGCTTTAACACCCACCTTCGCCCAGTCGCTCTGGATCATCTCCGCAATGCGGCGCGAGTTTGGGTTGTAAGGGCGTTGTACCGGCATCGACCAGAGGGTCACTTCCGCGCCCTGCTCCAGCCCCGCCTGTTTCAGCAGCGCTTTCGCTTTTTCCGGATCGTAGCTGTAGTCCTGCACATCTTTATTAAAGCCCATCATATTCGGCGGGATCGGCGATTTTGCCACCGTGCCGGAGCCCATAAATACCGCGTTGATAATGGCCTTTTTGTCGGTAGCGTAGTTCAGGGCCTGGCGCACCAGCACGTTATCAAACGGTTTTTTCTCGGTGTTAAACGCCAGATAGCCGACGTTCAGCGCATCGACGCTGTGCAGGGTCAGGTCTTTGTTCTTCTTGATCACCTCAAACTGCACCGGGGATGGGGCAGGAATAATCTGGCACTCGTTGGTTTGCAGCTTGGCGAGGCGGGTTTCAACGTTCGGGGTGATGGAGAAGATCAGGTGTTTAGTCGGCACCGCGCCATCCCAGTAGTTCGGATTGGCGATATAGCGGATAAGGGAGTCAACCTTATACTGCTGGAGCACGTACGGTCCGGTGCCGATCGGCCAGGTATCGACATTTTCCGGGGTGCCTTTTTTCAGCATCGCGTCGGCATATTCCGCCGACAGGATCGAGGCGAAGTCCATCCCCCAGTCGGCGAGGAAGGCGGCGTTCGGTTCGCTCAGCACAAACTGCACGTGGTTGTCGTCGATCTTCTTCACCTCCTGGATCAGCTTATCCAGGCCGACGTCGTTAAAGTATTCGTAGTTGCCCTGAGAGACGTTGTGGTACGGATGGTTAGGGTCTTTCTGACGCATTACCGAGAAAATAACGTCATCGGCATTAAAATCGCGGGTCGGTTTAAAGAATTTGTTGCTGTTGAACTTCACCCCTTTGCGCAGGGTAAAAGTATAGGTTTTGCCATCCGGCGAAATGGTCCAGGATTCAGCCAGTGAAGGCACCGGGGTATTTTTGACCGGATCGAAGTTTATCAGGCGGTTATAGAGCACCTGTGAGCTGGCAACGAAGCTCGGGCCGGAGCTGGCGATCTGCGGGTTAAAGGACTCCGGGGACGCTTCAGAGCAGTAGATAATGGTATCGTTATTGGCCG
>NZ_JBBCPK010000112.1:0-11358 GCF_037150775.1 Leclercia sp. M50 | reverse complement strand
ATCTACAAAAGTATGCCTCATTTTCGAAACGGCAGATCTGTGGTTTTCTTGTGCAGTGAAGTTTTGTAGATGAAATCAAAGGGGAGAGTAAATGAAGGCTTATAAAAGAATAACGGCTCTATTACTTTCGTTGTTGCCGTTGTCCATGTCCTTTGCTGCAAGCCCGGAACAGTGCTGCTCATATTTTACTGAGTTAGTGAGGAGTAGCAACTATCCATTTAATGAATGGAATGTAAAACCCAACAAAGTAAACTTAATAATTGATGAAGATGATGATTCAATTATAAGGGCAAAATTAGTGGTTGATACCGATGGCACAGACACAATAGGATGGGTTTTATTTGACAAAAACAAAGCAGAGTTGCTTAACACAACTATCGATCCAGGAAATCCTATTAAACTGACCTATAACAATGAATACGAAAAAGCTCAAAAATATTGTCTTTCAGGTGAGGTTATTTATCAGGTTCAAAGTAAGAAGCGTGTGTAATTTTTTGCGAGAACTGACTCTGGCATGAAAAAAACAAACACTTTCATTGTCAATGGAGATTATGTTAAGCGATTAGAAACGCAGGACTCGTATACCCAAGTTTCTTATCAAACAAAGTCAGGAACTACAGTTACAGGCTGGGTTGAGTTGGCCTCATTGAGACAGATTGACTTTAAAAGCACCTGGTAAGAAACGCATATTGCAAATGTAAGGCATAGGCATCTTTCTATGGAACTCACAGATATGAGGTAAATTTATGCTTCAAATTATTCGCAAAGGCGATAAAACCACTCACGGCGGCTCAGTACTGACCGCTTCGGAAACGATGAAATTCGGCGGTATTGGCGTTGCCCGTAAAGGTGACAAAGTGTCCTGCCCGGTTCCGGGACATGGCCCTACAACCATCGTAGAAGGCAATCCTGATTATCTTGATCATGGTATCCCTGTTGCATTTCACGGCCATAAATGTGCCTGTGGTTGCACATTGATCAGTTCATTTGCCGCAGCAAAGGTTGCCTGATTATGCCCGTCTGGCTGGATGCCATCCCTGAAAAGGCCCAAAAAATAGCGCGTCCCGGCCCCCGTCGCTGGCTGCTGTTCTTGGCGTTTATCATGCTGGGGGGTATAGCACTCACGCTATGGTACTGGACATCAGAGCGAACCGGATTTGTCTTCTGGTTCACCGCACTGGGTCTTCCATTTTGCACCTGGGGGTTTATTTTCGGTTTACGCCGGTTTGCCTATAAAGCCGAACAGGTGGGGGCCGAGTCCCGGAATGTCGAGCGGGAAGCACTCATCAACAGTGAAATTCTGCGCGGTCAGCGCTGCGCCTGGATCCTCGGTACTTATATTCAGAGTCCGGCCGGAAACAATGCCGATGACCTGCTGAAGGCAATGAAAGTCGCAGCTCCCGTTATCGATTTCTCTCGCCCAAGAGGATGTGACAAACCGGTCAGATACGCGGCATTACCAGAATATCAGACAGATTTAACGAAGGCCCTGAAAGCAGCGGTTAATAAACTGACCACGCGTGTAGAGGGGATAGTTAAGCCGCTTCCGCCCGAGCTGCCATGCTGGCTGATGCTGGATTGTGATAACGATCTGTATCCCCTGATTGAAGAGCAGCTTAAAGCCGATCTCTCACTCAAGACGGGCAGGATTTTTCGCCTGATGGCCGGAAAAGGGCTGGGGGCGTTTGATGCCTGGCTGGACAAGCGATGGGACAACCCTGGCATTCTGGTTGCCATCACGCTGTCGTTACCGGCGTCTCCCCGGGAAGAATATGCTGATGCTGTCTCAATGGTGGTATTGAGCAACCGCAAAGCCAATGCCTGGCCGGATGCGCTCCGCCTCCATCGCCCCGAAAGGGGAACAGAAACAACGCTCACAAAGACGCTCACCCGGGCGCTGCTCTGGTCGAAGATCCTGCCCAATGAACTCAAAGGAAGCTGGATCTCCGGTCCCACATTGACGTCGGGCAGCGGCTGGAATAATGCCTGCGAAGAGAGCGAAGTGGAATTTAGTCTTTCAGAAGACAATTCCAGTATCGATCCCGTGCTGGGATATACCGGCCATGCTGCTCCATGGCTGGCCATCACGCTTGCTAATGCTGACGTTGAACAACGAGGGGCGCAGGTTATCGCCGCACAACCCGCCGCTGATAAGGACGACATCTGGGTTGCCGTCATCACCAAAGAAGAAGTTCGCAAGGAATCGCCTAAGAATGTCTAAGGTAAAAGTCAAAACACTCATCGGCTCGGTTGTGACTGTCGCCTTTTTCCTGACAGCCATCGTGGCATTTTTGTTTTATGCCTTTCCGGAAAATGTGGCCTCAGCCACCGGCTTCGGACCGTATGACGGTCAACGAATACTCACATTCTGCGCCATTATGGTTGCCGCGATGTTTTTACTCGGCTGGCTGACAGAGAAGGCTTTCGACTTCGCCGGTAAATCCGGGTTGTATTTCCAGTGGGGCCAGAAAAAGGCTGAGAGTATCACTCCGGTGACGAACACCATTCTCAGTGAAGAAGATGACGAAGAACCGGTCTTCAGCGAAGACGCCGTGTCCGAACACCTGCGCTTTCGCTATGGACGCCGATGGCAGCGTAAGGTGCGACTCCTGCTGGTGATGGGCAACCCGGACGACGTCCATAAAGCAGCCCCGGGCCTGTGCCATGATCTCTGGCAGGAAGGCGACGGCAACGTGCTGATTTATGGCGGCGACGCTCAGTCACTCCCGGATGAGGTCTTCCTTTCAAAACTGAAACGCCTGCGATCCGGGCAACCGGTTGATGGCATCATTCATGTAATCAGTACCTCCGCCCTCCCGACGGATAGCGAACGGGATGCCTTCTTGCGTTGTCGCCAGAAAGCCGACCACCAGTTGGGCTGGCAGGCGCCTGTCTGGCTGTGGCTGACTGACAACGCTACTGGCGCTCAGCAGGACGAGGAAACGGCTGCGACAGGGATCATATTCGGGCCGGAAGGCACCATGAAAGGCGCGGGTGAAGCCTTTTCTACTCTGGCTCTATACCTGCAAAAAGCTGGTATGGCACAGATACTGAATAATCCGGCTCATAACGGTCTACTTCACTTGTCCTTGCGACTGCGGCAGGAGCTGAAAGCCAGTCTGGGTGATTTGCTCTGCGAGCTGATGCAGGGATCTGCGGCCTTGCATTTACGTGGGGTCATGTTCAGCCCTGAACTGACCGTTGCCGGAACGGTACCAAACACACACGCCGACACACCGACCTGGAAAGCCGTCATTGATGACTGTAATGCCGTCAGCGGCAGGAAGCTAGGCTTCGACTGTCTGAAGATGCTGCGGTTAATTCTGCTTTCACTGATTGTCCTGTGGGGGGCCGGTACACTGCTGTCCCTTATTGTTAACCGTACCCAAATTTATCAGGCGCAGGAAATGGCGAGGAAGGCAGCAGATACTGCAAAACCACTGGCTGAACGCCTGCACAACCAGCTTGTACTCCAGCAGGTCATTGCCCGTCTTCAAAACCGCGAGGCGACCGGTGCGCCATGGTATACCCGTTTTGGACTCAATCAGGACAGCGATACGCTCGCGGCGCTCTGGCCGTTGTATGCCCGCAACAATATCCTGCTAATGCGTGATGCCGTTGCAGCTAACCTGCAGCATCAACTGAACGCCTTCGTGCAACTTCCTCCAGCAAGTGATGCCCGCACACAGGGTACACAGCGTACTTACGATGTGCTGAAAAGTTATCTGATGATGGCCCGGCCGGACAAAGCCGATGCCGGATGGCTGGCGAAAAATATGCTAAAGGTCTGGCCGAAACGACAGGGCGTGCCGGATGGCATCTGGCAGGCGCTGGCGCCGAAACTGCTGGGTTTTTATGCTCAGAACCTCCCTTCGCATTCGGACTGGAAAATTAAGCCGGATGCTGAGGTTGTCGCGACCGTGCGCCAGATCCTGCTTAAACAGATTGGCCAGCGTAACGCCGAATCCGGTCTGTATCAGGACATGCTGAAGCGTGTAGCCAGCAATTGGCCGGATTTAACGCTAGCGGATATGACCGGCGATACTGATGCCTCAACGGTGTTCAGGACGGAAGAAGTGGTGCCGGGAATGTTTACCCGTCAGGCCTGGGAAGAGCAGGTACAGGATGCCATTAACGAGGTGGTTAAAACCCGCCGGGATGAAATCGACTGGGTACTGACGGATAAGACCCACCAGCCGGGAAGCGATATCTCCCCTGAAGCACTGAAGACCCGTCTGACTGAGCGTTACTTTACTGATTTTGGTAATGCCTGGCTGAATATGGTTAACAGCATTCAATGGCAGGAGGCGACTTCGCTGTCAGAAGCTATAGCCCAGCTCAACCTGATCGGGGATGTGCGCCGTTCGCCACTTGTGGCGCTGATGAATACCCTAAACTACCAGGGAAAAACAGGAGATAAGGACAAGGCTCTGGCGGATTCAATAGTGGATTCAGCAAAAAAACTGGTTGGCCGAAAAAGATATGCCCGACAGTTCATTGAGCAGGCGCAGGGGCCAAAAGGACCGCTGGAGGATGTTTTTGGGCCGCTGAAGGGATTCATGGAAGGAAAAGAGGGTACGGGACGTAACGGTAACTTGAGTTTCCAGTCCTGGCTTGCCCGCGTCACCCAAGTACGCCTTAAACTTCAGCAGGTTACCAGTGCGCCGGATCCGCAAGCCATGTCTCAGATGCTAGCTCAGACCGTATTTCAGGGTAAGGCTATCGATCTGACCGATACGCGTGATTACAGCAGTCTGGTCGCAGCCAGCCTGGGGCAGGAGTGGAACGGATTCGGTCAGTCCCTGTTTGTGCAACCGTTGGATCTGGCCTGGCAACAAATACTGGCTCCGGCAGCGGGAAGCCTTAATACCCGGTGGCAGACGACCATTGTCGAACAATGGAACAAAGCCTTTGCCGGTCGCTATCCGTTTAAACCCACCGGAAGTGATGCCTCACTACCTTTGCTAGCTCAGTTCCTGCGCAGTGATTCAGGACGTATCGCTATGTTCCTGAAAACCAACCTCGGCGGCATTCTTCATCAGGAAGGGAATCGCTGGGTAGTTGACCCTTCAGCAAGCCAAGGGATGGAGGTGAACCCGGATTTCCTGCGGGCCATCAACCAACTGGCTGAATTGTCGGATATCGTTTTTGCAGAGGGGGATGCGAACGTACATTTCGAATTAATGGCGCGTCCTTCCCGTGATGTGGCCCGTATGCAGTTAACGCTTGATGAGCAAAATCTGGACTTCTTTAACCAGATGGAAAGCTGGCAAAGCTTTACCTGGCCGGGAAACACGTACTATCCAGGGGTGAGTCTCCGCTGGCGTAGTGTCAGCAGCGGGATGCAGCTTTACGCAAACAACCAAGGGAACTGGGGTTTCATTCGTCTGCTGGATATGGCCCAGAACACACCTCTTGATGCGAGCCGCACGCAGTTGGTGTGGATCACCCCTGAAGGTAATCCACTGAAGTTTGTTATACGCAGCGAACTGGGCGACGGTCCGCTTGCACTACTGAAGCTTAAGGGGTTTACGCTGCCCGACACTATCTTCAGCGTCGCCGCTGGCGCAGAAGAGCGCCAGTAACGGTGGGCGGGAAAACTCACCCTGCAATGGCTTTTGCAAAACAGGTTGAAGGCTGGTCACCAGGTATTTTCAGCGAGGTAGATAAATGGCGGGAGGCTGAATCATCGGCTCCCAGGCAATTTATGAACTTTCGGCAGTGTCGGGCATGGCTCAGTGACTGGCTGAAGCATAATCCGGCGCCAAAGGAAGGATTCCTTTGGCGCGTGATCATAAAACGTTTCCTGCCACATATCGTTTATATGACACTTGCAGCCTGACGAACCGGTATAACGCTCCTCCATTGCGATGAATCTCTCTTTCGGATCCTGGGAGAAACGCGCCAGACCAACGCAGTGTTAGGAGAAATGCTTCGCCGCCCGCCATACAGGGAATTCTGGCTCGATTTTCCGGCTGACACAGTTTTTGCTGAAGGCCGGGATGCGCTGCTCGTCCTGACGCTCGCTCAGGAGCCGCTTTCCCGGGAGCGCATTCCGATGGGGATGGAGTATCTCGCCTTAACCGATCCTGTCTCCGCGGCCATCAGTCAGCAGGAGGAGGGGATCCGTGGATGCTGGCACGCCGTGCTGCCGGTGCTGTTCTGGCTTTGTTCGGAGAGCAGCGAATGGGGAAGGGAGGGGAAACTCGTGAGACCAGCGCCCAGACGCATCTGAAAGCATCACCGTCTCATCCCACCGGACAATCCTGAGCAGATTTTTGTGGATGCCCGGGCTAGTTCCGGGTTCAGGTAGGCACCACGAGCGCCGGAAGCCAGTACTTTAGCGGGCAGCCACTTCACGCCCCATCGGTTTCTTCGCCTCTATGTCAGAAAAGTCTATTGGCAAAGCTATTGGAACTGTAAACCCACTCATGGGGAAGAGAAAAGTATGCTGCCGAAATGTAAGCCACTTCAAATCGTCAATGGCAAGGACGACGCTTCTCTGGAAGCGGTCGTGAGATTTATCAAAGAGACTAACAAACGGGAAAAAGAATGAGTTCACCGGAAGATCTGTTAACCG
The DNA here is from genome assembly GCF_037150775.1 of Leclercia sp. M50. Taxonomy (NCBI): domain Bacteria; kingdom Pseudomonadati; phylum Pseudomonadota; class Gammaproteobacteria; order Enterobacterales; family Enterobacteriaceae; genus Leclercia; species Leclercia sp. M50. The sequence goes on along the minus strand of NZ_JBBCPK010000112.1, from coordinate 4,778 downwards.
CCTGCGCCACCAGCCAGGAAGAAAGGCAGCGCCTCATCTCCCGGGCAAATGATGCCCTGTCGCTCTGGAATAGCTGGCTGCACCCGTTCACCTCCGGATCTGAAACCGGGGACGATCCCGCTTACGATGATAATTTTCAGCTGATGCGCGAAGAAATTAATAAGCTTTCGGGTACCGATTCAGCGCTGTTGTGCGAGCTGGCCCGGACGTGTCTTTGCGAATGTGCCAAAGATATTCGTGTGGTGACCTGGTACGTACAGGCCCGACTCAGTCGCGACGGCGAAAAAGGGCTGTCCGAAGGCTTACTGCTGCTTGTCGCGATGCTGACCCGCTACGGGCAGGCATGTCATCCGAAGCGTCCCGCTGCCCGTAAAGCTGCGCTGGAGTGGCTGAACAGTGCAAAAGTGACTGATGCACTGCTGTTATGGCCCGAGGTGGACAGCGATGACGCCGGTCTGACGGCTGGCGCCATAATCCTGCTTGAATCCGCCGTGGCAGAGTGGCCGGAAGCTGAGAAACCGTCTTTTGCAGGCCTTTGTAACGCTCTTGAAAACCGTCTGGCACGTTCAGGTGGAATGGAAGCGCTGGTCCCCCAGAACAGCAGCGCCCATGAGCACAGGCGTGAACCTGCCCATTCAGATTCACCGCAACTGTCAGCAGTGAAATCGGGGCGCGATTTACTCGACCAGGCCAGGTTACTTTCCCGCTGGCTGAGCGAACAACCTCAGGGCTGGCTCGCTTCTAATCGGCTGATAAAGACCGTGCGGTGGGATACGGTCGATCAGATCCCCCCACTCGACAGTAGCGGCCGCACCCGCCTGGTACCGCCGAAACCCGAGTATCGCGCTCAACTTAAGCGGCTATATCTTCAGAAAAACTGGACCGAGCTGGTTGAGCAGGCCAGCCAGATGTATTGCGAAGGGGTCAACCATTTCTGGCTCGATCTTCAGTGGTACCTCTGGCAGGGGCTCAGCCATGCCGGTCAGCCCTGGGATACCTGGACAGACTCCGTCCTGTTCGATCTGCGGTTGCTGCTTAAACGCCTCCCGGGCCTTGAAGGGCTGGCATGGAATGATGGTACCCCCTTTGCCGACGAAGTCACCACCGCCTGGATTGCTGAAAAAGTGAATGAAGAAGGCCTGATGTACGGCGATGAATCCGCTACCGTCGTTAATGGTCTGGCTGATGATGTGCTGCTCCTTGAGTCCGAAGCCATGGAGAAGGGAGACATGGAAGGTCCCGAAGCGGCGCTTGTCTGGCTCCAGTCCCGACCGGGGATGGACACACCTCGCCATCGCTGGCTGATACGCCTGCTGATGGCCCGGGTGGCAGAGCAGTATGGCCGAAACGAAATGGCGCTTCATCTGCTTGGCGAACTCACTACCCGTGCGCCACTGCTGACGCTGAAAGACTGGGAGCCCGCTCTGTTGTTTGAAGTCCAGGCCCGACGTCTGAAGCTGCTACGCATGAAAGCCGGTCGCAGCGAATCTGATAAAGCCCGTCTGATGCCTGAGATGGATACGCTATTGGCAGGTCTGATCGCCATTGACCCAGCCCGTGCCATGGTGCTCTGTGGCTAATGTTTTCTTTAATAATTTTCAGGAATGTCGTGCATGGATGATTTAACCCTGCGCTATTACGAAGCAGAGATGCGCTACCTGCGAGAAGCCGGTAAAGAGTTTGCCCGTGCCCATCCGGATCGGGCAGCAATGCTTAATCTGGATAAACCCGGAGCCCGCGATCCCTACGTGGAACGCCTGTTTGAAGGTTTTGCCTTCCTGATGGGCCGTTTGCGTGAAAAGCTGGATGATGATCTGCCGGAGCTCACTGAAGGGTTGGTGAGTCTGCTGTGGCCACACTATATGCGGACTATCCCGTCGCTGGCCATCGTCGAATTTTCCCCTGACTGGCGTAGCCTGCGTCAGGCCGAAATGCTGGCTGAAGGCTTCTCCGTTCTGTCACGTCCTGTCGGGCCGCATAAAACCGCCTGTCAGTACCGGACGACCCGTGATGTGCCGCTACAACCGCTGCACCTTGCAGATGCCCACCACCATACTGAAACCGATGGTCGCTCTGCTATCCGTCTGCGCTTCGAATGCCCTGAAAAAGTGGACTGGAATAAAGCCGGGATCGACAAGGTCGCCATATTCCTTAACGCAGAGAGTCCAGTTAGCTCAGCGCTGCATCTGGCAATGACCCGGCGTGTACATGCCATGTATGCACGTCATGCCGGGACGCACACCGAACGTCATCAGTTTGATGGCTGGTGCAAACCCATGGGCTTTGACGACAATGACGGCCTGTGGAAGAAAGCCGATACTGCCTTCAGTGGTTACCAGCTGCTGCTTGAATATTTCAGCTTCCGTCCGAAGTTTATGTTTGTTGAGCTGCGCGGTCTCGACACCATCGGGCTCACTGAGGCCAGCCCCTGGTTTGAAATCGACATTGTGCTCAGTGAAGCCTGGCCATCCGATCTGCCTTTTGAGACGGAAAACTTCCGGCTGCACTGTGCACCGGTTATCAACCTCTTTACCCTGGAAGCCGATCCGCTGACCCTTGATCCACTGGAGAATGAATATCTGCTGCGCCCCCTGCGTCTTCAGGATGGTCACACCGAGATTTACAGCGTGGATAACATTCACGGTGCGGTAAAGAATGGCAAACATCCTTATGTGCCGTTCACCAGCTTCCGGCACCGGGGCGGTATGATGCGACACGATGCCCCTGAACGTTATTATCACACCCGCGTGAAACGCGGCCCCTCTGGCCTGTATGACACCTGGTTAATTCTCGGGGGGCGCTCGTTTGAGCTGGAGCAGTTGTCTGAAAAACCGGAGTCGCTCTCGATGCGAATCACCGGCACCAACGGCCAGCTTCCGCGTAAGGCACTGGAAAGTACCCTCCTGGACAGGGTGGTCAAAACCGGCAAAGTGCCTGTCAGGGTACTGAACGTCACCGCACCGACAATGCCGCTGTATCCGCCGGCAAACGACCGTTTTCACTGGCGGGTGATGAGTCACCTCGGTTCAAACTTCCTCAGCATGATGGACAATCCGGAGGTTCTGCGGGGTACGCTGGCGCTCTATGACTGGACCGACGATGAAATGAACCGCCGTCGGCTTGAAGCAATCGTCGACGTGAAGCACACCCTGATCCGCCGTTTTGAGAAGGGCTTTATGCTCCGGGGCGTGGACATTGAGGTCACACTGAATAGGGACAATTTTGCAGGCGAGGGCGATGTGAATCTCTTCGGGGAGATGCTGCATCGATTCTTTGGACTCTATGCTGATATTCACCTATTTAACCAGCTTACGCTGGTACTGCAACCGACAGGGAAACGACTGAGATGGCGCGAGAATCACAGCCAGCACGTACCGGGCTGACGCTGGCCCTGGCCCTTAACAAAGATATCTGGCGGGCCAATTTCTATCGTTTCTGCCAGCTGCTGGAACAGGAAAATCCGGACGCGCCGAAACTGGGCACCACCAGCAATCCGGGCGACGATCCGGTACGATTCAGACCATGGCCTGGTATGGGATTCCCGGTCAATACCCTTAAAGCGATTGAGACCGACGAAGACCATCCGACATTACCCCCAACGGTTCGCACGACATTTCTCGGGATGTATGGAGTGGACTCCCCTCTGCCGACATCCTACCTGGATGACATAGCGCAGCGCCGCGAAGGACATGAGGCGGTCACCTCATTCCTGGACATTTTCAGCCACCGGATCACCACGCAGTATTACCGGATCTGGCGAAAATACGCGTATCCGGCGACCTTCGAGGCAGGTGGCCGCGATGCCACATCACAACATCTGCTGGGGCTGGTGGGACTCGGTATACCAGGCACGGCGGAACGGGTGGCCACGCCGGTTTCCCGTTTTCTGGCCCTGCTAGGCGCCATGCGATTACCCACCCGCAATGCCGAAGGTATCCGGGCCCTGGTGAGCCTGCTGGCACCGAATACGCGGGCAAGTATTACCGAACCCGATCCGGTTAAGGTCCATATCGATAATCGCAGTAGGCTGGGGGCCAGAAAACGCATCCGTCTTTCGCAGCGGGCTACCTTGGGTAAAACGGCAAAGGAAGCATGCAGCCGGGTACTGGTGACGCTGGAGACAGCGGATCTGGACGAGGCGGAAGGCTGGTTACCCGGTGGTGTCCTCCATACCGATTTGCTGGTCCTGTTGCGCGTCTATCTCGGCTACCGCAGTGACGCCCGATTGCGCCTCACCGTACCTGTGCGGTTGTTGCCTGAGCCCCGCCTTGGCAAAGGCAGGCGTATCCAGTTGGGCCGTACCGGTTTGCTGGGTCTGAAATCGGGCAAACTCAGCAATAACCGGGAGAGTCTGACCGTCAGTCTGGGCTGCTATGAAGGGCTGCAATGTTCTGCGCTACCATCCGCTGAAGACGGACTTTACCGCTTTGATAATCGTATACACCCACTTTCACTAAAGGAACATTTGAATGGCAACAGTAACCCGCTGGTGGGCGCTGACGCTTATTGCCTGTAGCCTGCTCGCTGGCTGCGGTCTGACTCAGACCGTCACGGACGGTACGGTCAGTATCACGAAATCCATCTTCTACAAGAAAATTAAAACTCTGCATCTGGATTTTACCCCGCGCACGGCCATTAACGCCGATGGCGCACAGACGCCGCTGGCGACAATGGTGCGGGTTTATCAGCTCAGGGATCGTAAAGCGGTTGATGCCGCCGATTACCAGACGCTGCTGCGCAAGGCCGATACGGTACTTAAAGACGACATACTGGCGTCA
>NZ_JBBCPK010000111.1:0-11734 GCF_037150775.1 Leclercia sp. M50 | reverse complement strand
GAAAAAGCACGGTAAATCAGCGTAATACCCCCCTTTCGTAAGACGACCTGCCCCGTGCAGGTGTTTGCAGCTTTTCTGAAAAACATCCGGATACAGACTCTTACCCATTACATCCCGCCCGCCGCGCAACACACTTACCCGCTCGATTAAGGTAATAACAGGACCCGGAACGCGATGAAACAAAAAGCACTATGGATTAACCAGATAAAAGGACTCTGCATCTGCCTGGTGGTGATTTACCACTCGGTGATCACCTTTTATCCCCATCTCGTGGCGCTGCATGCTCCCCTTTCGGTGCTGCTCGCCAAATGTTGGGTAACGTTCAATCTCTATCTCGCCCCCTTCCGCATGCCGGTGTTCTTCTTTATTTCGGGGTATCTGGTCCGGCGCTACATTGACGAGGTCGACTGGAAAACCTGCCTGGACAAACGGCTCTGGAGCATTATCTGGGTGCTGGCGCTGTGGGGAGTATTACAGTGGCAGGCGTTGACCCATCTCAATGCGTGGCTGGCGCCGGAGCGGGATCTCAATACCGCGTCGAACGCCGCCTATGCCGACTCGCTGACCGGTTTTATCACCGGCATGCTCACTGCCAGCACCAGCCTGTGGTATCTCTACGCTCTGGTGGTCTATTTTACGCTCTGCAAGCTGCTGAGCCGCTGGCGGACGCCGCTGGTCGTGCTGCTGGCGCTCGCCAGCATCGCCATCAACTTTATGCCGCTGCCGTGGTGGGGGATGAACAGCGTGGTGCGTAATATGATCTATTACAGCCTCGGGGCCTGGTACGGCGTGCAGCTGATGGCGTGGATGCAAAGCCGGGTGTGGCGCCGTGACGCGCTGGCGGTAGCGGCGTTCGGGGCGGTCTCCGTCGTGCTGTGGTTCGTCGGGGTTCCCCTGCCGCTGTCGCTGCTGTCGATCCTGCTGATTATGGCCCTGTTCTACCGCCTGGAGCAGCGCTTCGCCGTTGGCCCTGACAATGTGCTGAACGTGGTTGGCTCCAATACCATTGCGATTTACACCACCCACCGCATTCTGATCGAAGGGGTCAGCCTGTTGATGATCCACCAGTTGAATGGCGGTACCTGGCCGGTGTGGGCAGAGCTGACGCTGGTGCTCTTCTACCCGTTTGCCAGCCTGCTGATCTGCACCCTGGTGGGGCTGGGGGCGCGTAACCTCTCCCGCGCGCTGGCCGGTGATATTTTCTTTACCCCACCCGCCCGGCTGACGCTGGTTCAGGCGACACGCTAGCGCGCCTGTGAGAGGGGGGCTTTGCGCTGCGTGCGGTTACGGTTTGCTAATGTAAAACGATCAAGGATAATAAAGACATTGTGTATCAGTGATATGCCCATACGAGATCCTGACAAAGCCATGCCTGAACAAAATCGTTTTTCCCTGCCCGTCAAAGCGGGCGACCAACGCCAGTTAGGTGAACTGACCGGGGCAGCCTGCGCCACGCTGGTGGCGGAAATTGCAGAGCGTCATCAGGGCCCGGTGGTACTGGTCGCGCCGGACATGCAAAACGCCCTGCGTCTGCATGATGAGATCCGCCAGTTCACCGATCAGCTGGTCACCAGCCTTGCCGACTGGGAGACGCTGCCTTACGACAGCTTCTCGCCGCACCAGGAGATCATCTCCTCGCGCCTCTCCACGCTGTATCAGCTGCCCTCCATGCAGCGCGGCGTGCTGATTGTGCCGGTCAATACCCTGATGCAGCGCGTCTGCCCGCACAGCTATCTGCACGGCCACGCGCTGGTGATGAAAAAAGGCCAGCGCCTCTCGAGGGACGGCCTGCGCGTGCAGCTCGACAGCGCGGGCTATCGCCATGTCGATCAGGTCATGGAGCACGGGGAGTACGCCACCCGCGGCGCGCTGCTCGACCTCTACCCTATGGGCAGTGAACAACCTTATCGTCTGGACTTTTTCGACGACGAAATCGACAGCCTGCGCCTGTTTGATGCCGATACCCAGCGCACGCTGGAGGAAGTGGAGGCCATCAACCTGCTGCCGGCCCACGAATTCCCGACCGACAAAACCGCTATTGAGCTCTTCCGCAGCCAGTGGCGCGATAAGTTTGACGTCAAGCGCGACGCCGAACATATCTACCAGCAGGTGAGCAAAGGCACCCTGCCGTCAGGGATCGAATACTGGCAGCCGCTGTTCTTCAGCGAGCCGCTGCCTGCCCTGTTCAGCTATTTCCCGGCCAGTACGCTGGTGCTCAACACCGGCGATCTGGAGACCAGCGCCAGCCGTTTCGAGAGTGAAACTCGCGCCCGCTTTGAAAACCGGGGGGTTGATCCGATGCGCCCGCTGCTGGAGCCCGAGCTGCTGTGGCTGCGCACCGATGAGCTTTTCAGCGAGCTGAAACGCTGGCCGCGCATGCAGCTCAAAACCGACAGCCTGCCGGAGAAAGCTGCCAATACCAACCTGGCCTACCAGCCGCTGCCGGACCTCGCGGTGCAGGCGCAGAACAAATCGCCGCTGGATAACCTGCGTAAGTTCCTCGAATCCTTTACCGGTCCGGTGATCTTCTCTGTGGAAAGCGAAGGGCGCCGTGAGGCGCTGGGCGAGCTGCTTGGCCGCATTAAGGTCGCACCGAAGCGGATCCTGCGCCTGGACGACGCCAGCGGCAACGGACGCTACCTGATGATCGGCGCCGCCGAACATGGGTTTATTGATACGCTCAATAATCTGGCGCTGATCTGCGAAAGCGATCTGCTGGGTGAGCGCGTGGCGCGCCGCCGTCAGGACAGCCGCCGTACCATCAACCCGGACACGCTGATCCGCAACCTGGCGGAGCTGCATCCCGGCCAGCCGATTGTCCATCTGGAGCATGGCGTAGGCCGTTACGCCGGGATGACCACCCTGGAAGCGGGCGGCATCAAGGGTGAATATCTGATGCTGCTGTACGCCAACGACGCCAAACTCTATGTGCCGGTGTCGTCCCTGCATCTGATCAGTCGCTACGCGGGCGGTGCGGAAGAGAATGCCCCGCTGCACAAGCTCGGCGGCGATGCGTGGGCGCGGGCACGGCAAAAAGCGGCGGAGAAAGTGCGCGACGTAGCCGCGGAGCTGCTGGATATCTATGCCCAGCGCGCGGCGAAGGCGGGCTATGCCTTCAAGCATGATAAAGAGCAGTATCAGCTCTTCTGCGACAGCTTCCCGTTTGAAACCACCCCGGATCAGGCCCAGGCGATTAACGCCGTGCTGAGCGACATGTGCCAGCCGCTGGCGATGGATCGTCTGGTCTGCGGCGATGTGGGCTTCGGTAAAACCGAAGTGGCGATGCGCGCCACCTTCCTGGCGGTGGAGAATAACAAGCAGGTGGCGGTGCTGGTGCCCACCACCCTGCTGGCGCAGCAGCACTACGACAACTTCCGCGACCGCTTTGCCAACTGGCCGGTGCGCATCGAGATGATGTCGCGTTTTCGCAGCGCCAAAGAGCAGGCGCAGATCCTGGAGCAGGCAAGCGAGGGCAAGATCGACATTCTGATCGGTACCCATAAACTGCTGCAGAGTGACGTGAAGTGGAAAGATCTGGGGCTCTTGATTGTCGACGAAGAGCACCGCTTCGGCGTGCGCCACAAGGAGCGCATCAAAGCGATGCGCGCCGATGTCGATATCCTGACCCTCACCGCCACGCCGATCCCGCGCACGTTAAATATGGCGATGAGCGGCATGCGCGATCTGTCGATTATCGCCACGCCACCTGCCCGCCGTCTGGCGGTGAAGACCTTTGTCCGTGAGTACGATAACCTGGTGGTGCGCGAGGCGATCCTGCGTGAAGTGCTGCGCGGCGGCCAGGTTTATTATCTCTACAACGATGTCGAGAATATCCAGAAAGCGGCGGACCGTCTGGCGGAGCTGGTGCCGGAAGCGCGTATTGCCATCGGCCACGGGCAGATGCGCGAGCGCGAGCTGGAACGGGTGATGAACGATTTCCATCACCAGCGCTTTAACGTGCTGGTCTGCACCACCATCATCGAAACCGGTATCGATATCCCTACCGCCAATACCATCATTATTGAGCGAGCGGATCACTTTGGCCTGGCCCAGCTCCACCAGCTGCGTGGCCGTGTCGGACGTTCGCACCATCAGGCCTATGCCTGGTTGATGACTCCACACCCGAAAGCGATGACCCCCGATGCGCAGAAGCGTCTCGAAGCCATCGCCTCGCTGGAAGATCTGGGCGCCGGTTTTGCGCTGGCCACCCACGACCTGGAGATCCGCGGCGCGGGCGAACTGCTTGGGGAAGATCAGAGCGGCTCGATGGAAACCATCGGTTTCTCGCTCTACATGGAGCTGCTGGAAAACGCCGTCGATGCCCTGAAGGCGGGGCGTGAGCCGTCGCTGGAAGATCTCACCAGCCAGCAAACGGAAGTGGAACTGCGGATGCCGTCCCTGCTGCCGGATGATTTTATCCCGGACGTTAACACCCGCCTGTCGTTCTACAAACGCATCGCCAGCGCCAAAGACGAAGCCAGTCTGGAAGAGATAAAAGTGGAGCTGATCGACCGCTTTGGCCTGCTGCCGGATGCAGCGCGTAACCTGCTGGATATCGCCCGTTTACGCCAGCAGGCGCAGAAGCTGGGGATCCGCAAGCTGGAGGGGAATGATAAAGGCGGCATGATTGAGTTTGCCGAGAAGAACCATGTCGATCCGATGTGGCTGATCGGCCTGCTGCAAAAACAGCCCCAGCACTTCCGGCTCGATGGACCGACGCGCCTGAAATTCACCCAGGATCTGGCGGAGCGCAAAACCCGCATGGACTGGGTACGTAACTTTATGCGTCAGCTTGAAGAGAATGCCGTAGCCTGACCCTGTGCCGGGCTACCATCGGGTTGCCCGGCATGATTTTCCCTGCGCAATTTACAACTCTTTGCAATCCCCCTGGACTTCCCGACACACTCATTCGCCATAATTATGAATTAACGTTCAGATAATAATAATCTTTATTGCTATGGATTCTGGTGATGATAAAAACGTCGCGTTTTACCCGTTGGATATCGGTGGTTGCGCTCCTCGCGACCGTAGCGCTTGCCCTGCCCGCCCAGGCGAATACCTGGCCCCTGCCCCCGGCGGGTAGTCGGCTGGTGGGCGAAAATCGTTTTCATGTAGTGGAAAACGATGGTGGTTCGCTGGAGGCGATTGCCAAAAAATATAACGTCGGTTTCCTGGCGCTGCTGCAGGCTAACCCGGGCGTCGATCCCTACGTCCCCCGTGCAGGCAGTGTTCTGACCATCCCGCTTCAGACCCTCCTCCCCGATGCCCCGCGGGAAGGGATTGTGATCAACCTGGCTGAACTGCGGCTCTACTATTATCCGCCGGGTAAAAACGAGGTCACGGTTTACCCCATCGGTATTGGTCAGCTGGGGGGCGATACCCTGACGCCAACCATGGTCACTACGGTGTCGGACAAACGCGCCAATCCGACCTGGACCCCAACCGCCAACATCCGCGCCCGCTATAAAGCCCAGGGTATCGATCTGCCAGCGGTGGTTCCCGCCGGACCGGATAACCCGATGGGTCATCACGCCATTCGCCTGGCGGCCTACGGTGGGGTCTATCTGCTGCACGGCACTAATGCCGATTTTGGCATCGGCATGCGCGTCAGCTCCGGCTGTATTCGCCTGCGGGACAATGACATCGAGACGTTGTTCCGTGTGATCCAGCCCGGTACCAAAGTGAATATCATGAACACGCCGATAAAGGTGTCAGAAGAGCCTGGCGGCGTGCACCTGGTGGAGGTACATCAGCCGCTGTCGAAAGCGCTGAATGACGATCCCCAGACCCTACCGATTGTCCTGAATGCTGCGCAGCAGGGCTTTAAAGCCAGCGCTGACGAGGTCGTTATGGAGCGCGCCATGGAAGCGCGTTCGGGTATGCCGGTAGATGTGACGCCTCACCCCGCTACCCAGGCGCTGTAGCCTTAACAGATAAAAAAAACGCTCTGCACAGGCAGAGCGTTTTTTTTCGCAGTGGCATTAATGAGGGTTAAGCCATGCTTATTTGTAGATCACTGCGGTACCGTGCAGGGTGTTCGGGCCGGTTACAGAAGTAATACGGAAAGATTTCGCCCCCATTTCATCCGCTTTTTGCGCTAACTGGCTTTCAAGAGAGCTCAGGTTAGTCCCGGCGTTCGCAGAGATGGTGCCCACCTTTTGTTGATCGGCAGGGGTAGACTGAACTTCAACCGCAGCGAAGCTGGCAAATGAGAGTGAGCTGAGTACTGCAGCGGCGATGATTGTTTTTACGTTTTTCATGATAAGGACCTTTTGCAAGTGAACGGGATGTCGTAAGCATTAACTTAACGATCGATAACAAAATGATAGATGTGATCTACATCACACGTCAATTTATTTTTATAACGATCATTAAAATAATTTTAAAAGCGTTTAAATTCATATTGATATGATGAATAAATTTTTATTCATGCGGCGCTGGCTGCGGAAAGGGATTATTTTTATAATGGTCGTTCAACAATCCAACAGAGGTACAACGGCTCATGACAACCGATGACACGCGTTGCGAAAAGAAAAGCCGTGGCCGACCAAAAGTGTTCGACAGGGAAGCGGCGCTGGACAAGGCCATGACGCTGTTCTGGCAGCATGGGTATGAAGCCACATCACTGGCTGACCTGGTTGCCGCGACGGGGGCGAAAGCGCCTACGCTGTATGCAGAATTTACCAATAAAGAGGGGCTGTTCCGGGCGGTGCTGGATCGCTATATCAGCCGTTTTGCCGCCCGCCATGAAGCGCAGCTGTTTTGCGAGGAGAAGCCCGTTGAACGTGCGCTGGAAGACTATTTCACCGCGGTGGCGACCTGCTTTACCAGCAAAGAGACCCCTGCGGGCTGTTTTATGATTAACACATCGGCCACGCTTGCAGCCTCTTCTGAAGAGATTGCCCATACGGTTAAATCTCGCCATGCCATGCAGGAAGAGACGCTGTGCCAGTTTTTACAGCAGCGTCAGCAGCGCGGTGAGATCCCGGCGCAGTGCGATCCGAAGAAACTTGCCCAATATCTGAGCTGCATTTTGCAGGGTATGTCCATCAGTGCCCGCGAAGGGGCCAGCCTGGAAAAACTGCTGACTGTCACCCAGATAACCCTGCGGTTATGGCCTGAACTGCTGAAAGTCTGATTTTCAGGGCGCTTTGCCGCCCTGCTCCCCCTTTTCTCGCCGCAGCTTCCGCTATACTTCGTAGAAAGATAGTTAAAAACTATCACCACGGCTTCACCGCTTGCTATGCTTAACCAGTGATTATTGATGTGCTAATGATTAGTTGCATTAGTTATGGTGAAGGCGTTCTGGCTATTCACATTCAGAAGGAGAATATAATGGTTTTGCTGTTACCTTTTTTTAAGGTGTTAATAGGCATTACATTGTTATTCGGTCTCTGGGTTTTATGTGGTGGGTCAGTTTTATTTGCTTTTCTTTCCGTCCTGATAACGGGATTTATGTTATTGCGCCAGTATAATGAATTCGACCTTTGACCCCGTCACCCAGCAGCATCTCCAGGAAAGACCTTACTTCTGGCGCAAGTCGCCCCGCTGTTAAGGTCTTTTTTATGCGCAAAAAAAGCTCCCCAGCCTGAGCGAATGGGGAGCTAAATGCAGAGAACAGATTTTTTTATGCTTTGTTATTCAGTACCAGCTGGCCGTCGCCATTAAGGGGGATCTGCGTGCCGGGATCTTTATCCATACGGATCTTGCCCTGCTGATCGCCAATTTTGTAGGTTACATCGTAGCCGAGCATTTTTTCTGACTTGTCATAGACCGTCTTACAGCGCTGCTCGGTGGTGGTGTAGGTATCACGCTCCTGCAGGGCACCCTGCGCCTGGTTCCCCGCGTAACCGCCACCCAGTGCGCCCACGACCGTCGCGACATCTTTACCCCGTCCGCCGCCAAACTGATGACCAATCACCCCACCGGCCACCGCACCCAGTACAGAACCGGCAATGCGGTTTTCATCCTGTACAGGACGGCGATGCGTTACGGTCACATTGCGGCACTCCTGACGCGGTGTTTTCACCGTCTCTTTAATAGGCGTAGCCGAAACCACCTGCGCATATTGTGGGCCACGATCAAAAACATTAAGACTGGCAACTGCCGCCACACCTAATGCGGCGACCACGCCAATCCCTATACCTGCCACCATGGATTTATTCATGTGACGTTCTCCTTTGTATTGCTATTGGTAACAATTCTGCGACTAAAGGTGTGTGCAGGCAAATCAGAGAAAGGATTAAAAATGTGGGAACAAGCGCAAAATGAGCCGGTTTAGGAGGACTCTTAGACCCTGTGAGGGCGATTTACAGAACGATATGCTGAAAAAGCCCCTTCGCGAGAGCGAAGGGGCAAAGGCATTAGTGCAGCTTCAGTCGCGGTCGGATGACGCGGTTGATGCTACCTACCAGCATCATCAGCCCGGTTTTGAAATAGCCGTGCAGCGCAATCTGGTGCATACGGTACAGCGAAATGTAGACGAAGCGGGCAATACGTCCTTCTACCATCATCGAACCGCGCATCAGATTACCCATCAGGCTACCGACGGTGGAGAAGTTCGAGAGCGACACCAGTGAACCATGATCTTTATAGACATAGTTCTTCAGAGGCTTGCCCTTCGCCTGCGCCAGAATATTGTGCAGCGCCAGGCTGGCCATCTGGTGTGCGGCCTGGGCACGCGGTGGCACGAACCCACCTTCCGGACGGGCACAGGAGGCGCAGTCGCCAATGGCAAAGATATCCGGGTCGCGGGTGGTTTGCAGCGTCGGCTCAACCACCAGCTGGTTAATGCGGTTGGTCTCCAGTCCGCCGATCTCTTTCATGAAATCAGGGGCTTTAATGCCTGCCGCCCAGACCATCAGATCGGCTTTGATATGTTCGCCATCTTTGGTGTTCAGACCCTGTTCATCGGCACTGGTGACCATCGTCTGAGTCAGAACACGCACGCGCAGTTTGGTCAGCTCGTTGTGCGCCGCGCCGGAGATACGCGGCGGCAGCGCAGGCAGAATACGTTCGCCCGCTTCCACCAGCGTCACGTTCAGCGCGTCGTTGGTTAAGCCTTTGTAGCCATAGCTGTGCAGCTGTTTCACCGCGTTGTGCAGCTCCGCAGAGAGTTCAACGCCCGTCGCGCCACCGCCGACGATAGCGATATTCACCTTGCCGCTTGCGCCGAGGTTATTGGAATACTTCAGGAACAGGTTCAGCATCTCCTGATGGAAACGACGCGCCTGATGCGGGTTATCCAGGAAGATGCAGTGCTCTTTCACGCCCGGCGTGTTGAAGTCGTTTGAGGTACTGCCCAGCGCCATCACCAGGGTGTCGTACGCCAGCTTACGCTCCGGTACCAGCAGTTCGCCCTTCTCGTCACGCAGCTCCGCCAGGGTAATGGTTTTGCTTTCACGGTTGATATCGACCACTGAACCCAACTGGAACTGGAACCCATGGTTGCGCGCATGCGCCAGATAGCTCAGCGCGTCAACGCCCTCATCCAGAGAACCGGTGGCAACTTCGTGCAGCAGCGGTTTCCACAGGTGGCTGTGGTTGCGATCGACCAGCGTCACTTTGGCTTTTTTGCCGCGTCCGAGCTTCTTGCCCAGCTGCGTAGCCAGCTCCAGCCCGCCTGCGCCGCCGCCCACAATCACTATCTTTTTCAATGGTGTAGTCAACGTGACCCCCTAAATTATTAACCAATTGTTAACTAAAAGTTATGATAATAACCTTTAATTAACAACAGGTTACAACACAGAAACCATCCAACGACCATGAGAATAACATGTTCGGTGCATTGGTCATACCAAAATTGATGTGCATCAAGTTTTGCCGCTTAAAATTCACCCAAGCTTAGCAAAAAGAAAGCCCGGCTCACGAAGGTGGCCGGGCCTGGTTGAAAAAATGAGCCTTATCCTAAGGTCTTGAACGCTTTGATCCGCTGCAGATGAGGGGCGATATTTTTGAACTTGTGGGTCTGCTCTTCATCCCAGACAATTTCGTAGTAGTGATGCAGCAGCTCCGCTGCCCGTGGGCTGTTGAGCGCCTCATCGTTGCGGGAGAGGATCACCAGGCAGCGATCGCGATTTTTCTCACGGAAATTGCTCACGCACTTGGTGGCGATATCAACATACTCTTCCGGCCTGTCGATTTTGCCTTCCATGTTCTCGTTCGGGAACAGGTTAGGATTGAACACCACCTGGCGAATATCACATAAGAACCCAATGCGCTCCGCCCAGTAACCCCCAAGGCCAACGCCACAAATCAACGGACGGTCATCAACGTTCAGTTGCAGCATTTTGTCCACTTCTTTCAGCAGATGCTGCATATCATGTTTCGGATGGCGCGTACTGTAGCTTATCAGCCGCACATCCGGATCGATAAACTGCAGTTGCAGGACCTTCTCGTGATTCCCGGGACTGTTCGAATCAAAACCGTGCAAATAGATGATCATCGTATCCTCGTCACACTACGCTTGTCAGGAGGGATCATTGCCCCGCTTTATGCGCTTCCCAGCGCTCATGAAGCGCTTCAAGTTGAGCATTGACGGCTTTCCAGCGTGCTGAATCCCGCAGTTCCTGACGGCTAAAAGAACCTTTATGATACAATTGTGTAACACGTTCAGCCTTGATCGGCGACAGGATATCTAACACGCTCACTGCGCCTTTACGATTATTGCAGACCAGGATCATATCGCAACCTGCATCCAGCGATGCCTGACCGCGTTCAGCGTAGCTGCCCATGATCGCCGCCCCTTCCATCGACAGATCGTCGGAAAAAATTACGCCGTTAAAACCGAGTTCCTGGCGCAGGACGGTTTTTAGCCAGTACGGCGAGCCGCTGGCCGGACGCGGATCGACGTCGGCATAGATCACGTGCGCTGGCATGATGGCATCAAGCTTATTGTCGCTGATAAGCGATTTAAAAATCGACATATCCCTGGTGCGGATCTCCGCCTGTGGCCGTGGGTCACGCGGGGTCTCTTTATGAGAATCTGCCGTAACGGCGCCATGACCCGGAAAGTGTTTCCCCGTGGTTTTCATCCCGGCTTCATGCATGCCGTCGATAAAGCGGGTCGCCATTTGCAGCGCCTTCTGCGGTTCGTCATGGTATGCACGCTCACCGATGGCGGCGCTGATATGGCCGACGTCCAGCACCGGGGCAAAGCTGATATCAATATCCATGGCGATCATCTCGCTTGCCATCAGCCAGCCCGCCTCCTGCGCCAGCTTGCCCCCCTCTTCCAGCCCGAGCAGCGCGGCAAACGACTGGGCAGCGGGCAGACGGGTAAAGCCGTCGCGGAATCGCTGCACGCGGCCTCCCTCCTGATCCACCGCCACCACCAGCCGGTGACGGGAGGCCTCCCGGATCTGGCGAACCAGCTCGCGCAGCTGCGCCGGATCGTGATAATTACGCGTAAACAGGATCAAGCCACCTACCAGCGGGTGCGCCAGAATTTCGCGCTCCTCCGCATCCAGCTCATAACCTTCCACATCCAACATGACCGGACCCACACGAACCTCTCTTATTCTGTTGTTTCTAACTGGCGCCAGATCTCATCGGCCAGCGTCATAAATTGTTTATCTTGTGATTGCTGCCAGCGTAGCTCAAACCAGCCTGCCATCAGCATCAGTACCCAGGGACGCCAGCGCTTCACCTGGCGTTGCAGCGGCGTCAGGTCAAGCTGAGCAGCATGGGCGTAAGCGGCGAGCAGCTGCTGACGCTCTGCGTCACTGTCCGTCCA
>NZ_JBBCPK010000110.1:0-11833 GCF_037150775.1 Leclercia sp. M50 | reverse complement strand
CTTCATAGCATTTCCTTTTATATCCACGGGGCGATCCCCTGCGAGAACGAACGCTCTATGAAAAAATCGTGCCAACTTTACAACGTGTTGTTTTTGCAAGGCCAGGACGGATTTCATTGCACAAAAAAGGTCACAATGGCGGTCAGTTGCACCATAACGAAGCACTGTTTTGGTGCAGCGAAACGCCATCACTAACGGTTATGCTATTTAGCGCAAATATTGATGAGAAAACAATCTTTCATTAACGATTGTGTGAGGTGATTATTACAAATGCTTTACGTTTGCCGGGGGAGAGGAAAAATGACTGCACCATGAAAGTGCAAAACCCCCGCCGAGGGCGAGGGTGTAATAGCAAAAAGCTATGGATTACTCGATGTTAGATTCGATGAACCACAGGAACTGATCCAGGTCGCGGGAAGCCGCGGTGAGGATATCCGCCGTGTCTTCGTCTTTCACTTCGCCAATCGCTTTACGCACATCGTTAGCGACCACGGCATAACGATCCGCCAGCTCTTTCAGGTGGTCCTGAACGCTGTGGATATCCAGCGGGTAGCTCTTCAGCGGCGTTTTGCTGTTAATCACCTGGGTAGTACCCAGCGCCACACCGCCCAGCTGCACGGCACGTTCAGCCATGGTATCCAGGTGGGTAGTCAGTGCAGTGCGGAAGCCATCCAGCATCTCATGCACAGCAATAAAGTTGGCACCGCGCATATTCCAGTGAGCCTGTTTAGTAATCAGAGACAGGTCAATGAACTGGATCACCTGGCGATTCAGCAGCTCAATCGTCGCTTTCTTATCGCTGTCTGACACATCGTTACGGGTATACAGCAGATTAGGTGCTTTTGTTTTTACCAGTTTAGCGGTAGGCATAATCTCATTTCCTCTTGATGTTGGCGTCCAAAGTTATTTCGAGATTAAGTATAGCACTGGCTATAGATAGCGCGACCGGGTACTGCCTATCGGTTTAATAGTGAAAGGTTGGTTGTTATATGTAACCTATTGAAAATAAAGCAACATGGATATATGCGGGTAAATTAATCTTATTTTTTAAGGGCTTTGAGGGAGGGGAGGGAGATATTTCAAAATAATGACGCTAATGCGAATGGGAATATTTTGCCGGGAAGCCACTTCCCGGCAAAATAACGCCTGCTAGCGGATATCCACCTCTTCGACTTTACTCTCCCGGCGCAGGGTAAGGGTCGATCCCATCGAGGCGGCAATGATTGAGCAGAGCGCCAGAGTCTGGGTGAAGGTCAGGGATTCGCCAAGAAACACCATCCCGGATATTGCCGCCAGCGCCGGTTCCATGCTCATCAGGGTGCCGAAAATACGCGTCGGCAGGCGTGTTAAGGCAATCATCTCCAGTGAGTAAGGGAGCGCGGTGGAGAGCACCGCCACCGCCAGCCCCACCGGCAGGATTGACCACTGCCAGATCGATTCGGTGGCCTGGGCCATCCCCAGAGGAACGAAAACAATGGCGGCGATAAGCGATCCGAGGGCGACCGTGGCCGGGCCGTGCTCTTCTCCTGCGCGCTGTCCGGTCAGAATATAGATGGCCCAGCAGGCACCGGCCCCCAGCGCCAGCGCCGCACCGGTGAGATCAACGTGCGAGACGTCCTGGCCCAGCGGCAGGAGAAACCATAGCCCGAGCACCGCCAGCACCACCCAGATAAAGTCTACCGGACGTCGGGAGGAGAAAAGGGCTACCGCCAGCGGGCCGGTGAACTCCAGCGCCACGGCGATCCCCAGCGGCACCGTCTGAATCGACAGGTAGAAGAGGTAGTTCATCGCCCCCAGAGAAAGCCCGTAAAACAGCAGGGGCAGGCGCTGCTCCTTCTGAAAGCGCAGCCGCCAGGGTTTAAAAATCACAACCAGAATGAGGGTGCCGAGCGCAATACGCAGCGCCGTCACGCCAGGGGCACCCACTAGCGGAAAGAGCGATTTTGCCAGCGACGCGCCGCTCTGAATGGAGAGCATAGCAATAAGGATAACGATGACGGGCAACCAGACCGGCGCCCTGCGAGACAACCCAGGCATCCTTTCTCCTGTCAGTTTGTGTCAAAGGAAGTAAAGAGGAGGAGTGTAAAGGAAATAACGCCGGGCGGTTGAGACTTTGTTGAAAAAAAGTCGTCACAAATCCGTAAAATGGCGTCACACGAGCGGATGATTTCTGTAACAGTTTAGGAATCGTCTGGATGAATGTATTGTGACTGACGCGCAAAATTAGCTGATTGAAACACAAATCTGGTGTTTTTTGAATAAGATAGCTGCTGGTGGAAATGTTTAGTTACATGAAAACCCGCGTTAGACATCATGAATCACAAAGAGTTTCACAAGTTTTTTTGATATATTTAAAACTTACGGATTTACTTGAAGCACATTTGAGGTGGTTATGAAAAAAATTGCATGTCTTTCAGCACTGGCGGCAGTTCTGGCTGTTACCGCAGGTTCCGCAATGGCGGATACTTCTACCGTTACTGGCGGTTACGCTCAGAGCGATATGCAGGGCGTGATGAACAAAACCAACGGTTTCAACCTGAAATATCGCTACGAGCAGGATAACAACCCACTGGGTGTTATCGGTTCCTTTACTTACACCGAGAAAGACCGTTCTGAAGACGGCGCGTACAACAAAGGTCAGTACTACGGCATCACCGCTGGCCCGGCTTACCGTCTGAACGACTGGGCAAGCATCTACGGTGTTGTGGGTGTTGGCTACGGTAAATTCCAGCAGACTGAAAACCAGGGCTTCAACCGTACTGCAAGCAACAGCGACTACGGCTTCTCCTATGGCGCAGGTATGCAGTTCAACCCAGTTGAAAACGTTGCGCTGGACTTCTCCTATGAGCAGAGCCGCATCCGTAACGTTGACGTTGGCACCTGGATCGCGGGCGTAGGTTACCGCTTCTAATCACTTCGGTGAGCCAATATAAAAACCCGCTTCGGCGGGTTTTTTTGTTTTTGTCCTTCCCTGTGCGCTGAAGAGCCATCAGGAATATTTCGCGTCTACAGCAATGATCAAATTCTAAAAAAATCGCTAACTTACAGCGGCTCCCTGCTCCGGCTGAAAATCGCCGAAGCGTTTCCGGAAGGCCGGGGCGAGGCGCATGCTCTCCCTCACCCCAACCCTCTCCCTCAAGGGAGAGGGAGCAGACCATGGTTGCGGACCGATAGGTGGGGGCTAACAACCTACCGGCTTTTCGTCTCAAACAGATCCGTCCCCAGATGGTTGTAATCCACTTTCTGTAATTTAAAGTTGGTCACATACACCGGCGGCGCTTTGTCGTTTGACAGGAAGCGGTACTTATTCGCGATCTCTTTGGCCCTGATCCCCGTCCACTGCGAGAAGAAACTTAAGAAATCATTCGCCGAGCGGCGCGCTTTGATGATGCGATGGGCTTTGTCATCGCTCGACAGCACCATAAACGGCACCTGGAAGTTCTGCTGATAAGCGTCGTCGTGCGCCAGATACTGCACCTCTTTTCCGCGCTCTTTGAACGCCAGCCCGTGATCGGAGAAATAGACCATCGAGAAGCTCTCGCCGGTGTTTTGCAGCTGGGCATAGAGCTTGCTGAGCAGGTCATCGGTCTGGGTCATGGTGTAGAGATAGCACGAGGTCTCTTTCGACTGCACGAACTCGGCATATTTCCCCTGAGTGCGATCGCAGGCCTGCGGGTGGGAGCCCATCAGGTGCAGAACGATCAGCTGCGGCTGGGTGCGATGGCTGCTGAAGACCTGTTCGGTCATCTTCAGTAACGCCTCATCCCGGGTATTTTTATCCGCCTCGAAATCACCGCTTTTCAGGAAATGCACTTCGTCAGCCCGTTTGGCAATGCTGGCGATGGCGGTATCGTATTCCCCGATCTGCCCCTGGTTGGAGAACCACCAGCTCTGGAAGCCCGCGCGGTTGGCGAGGGTCACAAAGTTATCCTGATACTGTGGCTTGTTATCCACTACCCGGTTAAGCGTCAGCCCCAGCGACTTCTGGGTTGAACCGCTGGCGGCAATGTAGTCGGTAAAGAGCGTGCCGTTGACCTTGCTGGCAAACGGGGTGTTATTCCAGTGGCCGCCAAAGGCCCCCAGCGCATCGCGGCGGGCGCTTTCACCGATCACCACCATATAGATGTGATACTTCGGTTTTACCCCCAGCACGTTCCAGGTGTCCTTCATCTGTGACAGTTCGGCCATCCGGGCCTGCTCTTCAACCACTTCCTGGTTGTTCACCACCACATCTTTGACGAAGCGAAACACCGGATAGCCGGTATCTTTCAGCTTGAAGAGGCCGCCCCAGGCCAGGTTCTGCACCGGGGCGACGAAAAAGGCCACCACGCTGAAGACCAGGCACAGGCTGTCGATTTTGCTCCATGCGTTTCTGGGCTGCGGCTTACGGCGCACGGCAATCACGCCGAGCGCAAAGATAAACAGGGCAACGATATAGCTGTACCACGGGAAGATGGTGAGGATCTCTGTCGACTCTTCCATGTTGGTGGAGTGCATCGCCAGCAGGGTATTAAAGTTTGGCGCGCCGTAGGCCTGACCAAACGGGAAATACATTGCCGCCACCAGCGAGCAGATCCCAACCACCCCTTTCTGCAGTCGCGGCGCGCCGAGCCACAACAGATGCAGGATACAGGTGAAGGCAACGGCATACAGCAGGCTGAATTCGTAGCCCAGGGCAAAGTTAATCAGCAGCGACTGTAAAAAATAGAATCCCGTCCACGGGCTTAAGGCCCGGCTGCGGGTAATGAGCGTCTCTTTCAGGGTTAAATTCATAGGTCACTATCGCGAAAACGCCATGTGCTCACCCTGGCGCCAAGGGTCAAAACCTGCCTGAGAATGCGTAGAAGGGGGATTGAGGTCCGCATCTGCGAGCCGCAAAAAGTGCAGGGCTGCAAGAAGATAGAGCCAGTAAGGTATAACGTCAACAGATATAAAAGGGGTGTTTTGCGAAGAGGGCTGCATTTCCGTAAAAAAGATCGGGGAATAGCCGTCCGCGAGGGAGTATAGCGATGATAAATGACAAAAAAATGAAGCGGCGTACCGCGACGCCGCTTAGTGGGAAGGTTTGTTCTGCTCTGGCTTGCCGTTGATGATGTCGCAAATCATATTCAGCAGCATTAAGCGTACCTTAAAGGGAGAGTGGCTAAACACGCGCATACACCTCTTGAATTCGTTCATGTGACCTCCTGCGGGTTGATCCCTTCGATCCCTGAAGGGTGACTGCATTACATACAGATATAGCACAGGCTATGTTGTATAGCTATGGCTATTACGTTAATTTTTTGTGCTTGTGTAGCGATGGTTTACAATGGCCGCTTATGCATTGATACGCTTGATGTGTCACCGGATTGAGGAAGCACAATGAATCGCCGTGCAGGTAAACCAACAACAAAAAAAATGACGCAACTGGTCAATGTCGAAGAGCATGTCGAAGGCTTTCGCCAGGTTCGCGAAGCGCATCGCCGCGAACTGATTGATGACTATGTCGAGCTGATCTCGGATCTGATCCGCGAAGTAGGGGAGGCCCGTCAGGTGGATATGGCGGCGCGTCTCGGCGTCTCGCAGCCGACGGTGGCAAAAATGCTCAAGCGTCTGGCCACGGTGGGCCTGATCGAAATGATCCCCTGGCGCGGCGTTTTTCTCACTCCGGAAGGGGAAAAGCTGGCGCAGGCGAGCCGCGAGCGCCATCAGATTGTCGAAAACTTCCTGTTGGTGCTGGGCGTGAGCCCTGAGATTGCCCGCCGGGATGCCGAAGGAATGGAACACCACGTCAGCGAAGAGACGTTGCAGCAGTTCCTGGCCTTTACGCTGAAACACGGATCCGCCGCAGAATGACCTTTCCAGGCCTGCGGGCGCTGGCCCGCGATCGCTTCTTTCATCTGTTGCTGGTGGTCGGGATTGGACTCAGTTTTCTGGTGCCCTTCGCACCTGAGCGCTGGCCTGCCGCCATTGACTGGCACACCATTATTACCCTCGCCGGACTGATGATGCTCACCAAGGGGGTCGAGCAGAGCGGCTTTTTTGATGTACTCGGGCGCAAGATGGTGCGCCGTTTCGCTACCGAGCGGCGCCTGGCGCTGTTTATGGTCTTCTCTGCCGCGCTGCTCTCCACCTTCCTGACCAATGATGTGGCGCTGTTTATCGTGGTGCCGCTGACGCTCACGCTGCGCAAGCTGTGCGAAATCCCGGTCAACCGGATGATCATCTTCGAGGCGCTGGCGGTTAACGCCGGGTCGCTGTTGACCCCGATTGGTAATCCGCAAAACATCCTGCTATGGGGGCGCTCCGGGCTGTCGTTCGCCGCCTTTACCTGGCAGATGGCGCCGCTGGCGCTGGTGATGATGCTCACCCTGGCGCTGCTGTGCTGGTTTGCTTTCCCGGCAACGCCGCTGCGCTACCACAGCGGCAGCGCCGTCGCCCAGGCGAAACCGCGGCTGGCGTGGAGTTGTCTGGCGCTCTATCTGGTCTTTCTGGTGGCCCTCGATCTGAAGCAGGAGCTATGGGGCGTGCTGCTGGTGGCGGGGGGCTTCCTGCTGCTGGCGCGTCGGGTGCTGATAAGCGTCGACTGGACGCTACTGCTGGTGTTTATGGCGATGTTTATCGATGTGCACCTGCTGATTCAGGTCCCGGCGTTGCAGGGCGTACTGCAAAATGTCACCCATCTGTCGCAGCCGGGACTCTGGTTGACCGCCATCGGGCTGTCGCAGTTTATCAGCAACGTACCCTCTACCATTCTGCTGCTGAACTATGTGCCGCCGACGGCGCTACTGGCCTGGGCGGTAAACGTCGGGGGCTTTGGTCTGCTGCCGGGATCCCTCGCTAACCTCATCGCTCTGCGCATGGCAAACGATCGTCGTATCTGGTGGCGCTTCCATCTCTGGTCGCTGCCGATGCTGGTCTGGGCCGGGTTCGTCGGTTTCGGATTATTCCTTCTCATATAGTGCCCTCTTTGTCAGTTTTTCCTGGCAAATGTATAGCAACGTCCTAACTTTAGTGAGCGGTATAAATGGTGATACCGCTCACTAACAGGATGGATGCTGTTCTATGGCCGAAGAAAACCACACCTCTGAAGACACAGATAATAAAGACAATAAAGAGACTGAACGTAAACGCCCCGGCAAAAAACCGCTGATTATTCTGGGTATTGTGGTGATCGTGATGGTCATCGTGGCCCTGGTCTGGTGGATGATGACCCGCAACCAGGAGACCACCGACGATGCCTTCACCGAAGGCGACGCCGTCACCATCGCCCCGAAAACCGCAGGCTACGTCACCGAACTGCGGGTGCGGGATAACCAGCGGGTGAAAAAAGGCGATCTGCTGGTGACCATCGATCCCCGGGATACGCTCGCCCAGCGCGATCAGGCTAAAGCCCAGTTGGGTCTGGCCGAGGCCCAATTGCATCAGGCCCAGGCGCAGCTTGCCCTCTCGAAAGTGCAATATCCCGCCCAGCGTGATGAAGCGAATGCCCAGGTGATTAAAGCCCAGGCCGATCTCGCCAATGCCCAGGCGGAGTATCGCCGTCAGCGCGGCGTCGATCCCCGCGCCACTACCCAACAGAGCATCGACGCGGCCAATGCCCAGCTGCGCAGCGCCCAGGCCCAGCTAGCCAGCGCCAAAGCGCAGCTTGAGGTGGCCTCCCAGGTGCAACTGCAAATTCGTCAGCAGGAGACCAACGTCGAAGCCCGGGAACGTCAGGTGGAGCAGGCGCGCGCCCAGCTAGAGACCGCCGAGCTCAACCTCTCTTACACCCAGGTGCGTGCTCCCTTTGATGGCTACATCACGAAGCGCAACGTCCAGACCGGTACCCTGGTGCAGGCGGGCACCGCGCTCTTTTCTCTGGTTTCGAGCGATATCTGGGTGGTGGCCAACTTCAAAGAGTCCCAGCTGGAGCGGATGCGCCCCGGGAATAAGGTTACGCTGAGCGTGGACGCCTGGCCGGATATGGAGCTGGAAGGGCATGTCGACTCTATCCAGCAGGGGAGCGGCTCGCGCTTTGCCGCCTTCCCGTCGGAGAACGCCACCGGTAACTTCGTGAAGATCGTCCAGCGCGTGCCGGTGAAAATTGTTATTGATAAAGGGCTGGACCCTAATAAGCCGCTGCCGCTGGGCCTGTCGGTTGAGCCGAAGGTAACCGTGGAATGACCGACCACAGCCATGAAAACTGGCGGCCCGCCAGCAACCCGTGGGCGGTGGCGATCGTCGTCACCCTTGCGGTGTTTATGGAGATCCTCGACACCACCATCGTGAACGTGGCGCTGCCCCACGTGGCGGGCTCGCTCTCCGCCAGCTATGACGAATCCACCTGGGTGCTCACCAGCTATCTGGTGGCGAACGGCATCGTGCTCCCCATCTCGGCGTTTCTGAGTCGGCTTTTTGGCCGCAAGCAGTTCTTCCTGATCTGCATTGTGATGTTCACCATCTGCTCCTTCCTGTGCGGGATCGCCACCGAGCTGTGGCAGATCATCCTGTTCCGTATTCTGCAGGGCTTCTTCGGTGGCGGGCTGCAGCCGACCCAGCAGTCGGTGCTGCTCGACTACTTTAAGCCGGAAGATCGCGGCAAGGCTTTTGGCCTGTCGTCCATCGCCATTATTGTTGCCCCGGTGCTGGGGCCAACGCTTGGCGGCTGGATCACTGATAACTACTCCTGGCGCTGGGTGTTCTTTATTAACATTCCGGTGGGGATAGTGACCGTTCTGGCGATCTATCAGCTGCTGGAAGATCCGCCCTGGGAGAGCAAATCGAAGGAGAAACTCTCCGTCGACTGGACCGGCATCGGCCTTATCGCCCTTGGCCTCGGCTGCCTGCAGGTGATGCTCGACCGCGGGGAAGACGAAGACTGGTTTAACTCGAACTTTACGCGCACCTTCGCCGTCCTGACGTTGATCGGCATTATCGGCGCCATCTACTGGCTGCTGTATGCCAAAAAGCCGGTGGTGGATCTGCACTGCATGAAGGATAAAAACTTCGCGGTCTCCAGCCTGCTGATGGCCGGTATGGCGATGATCCTCTACGGCAGTTCGGTGGTGATCCCGCAGCTGGCGCAGCAGGACCTGGGCTATACCGCCACCTGGTCAGGGCTGGTGCTCTCGCCCGGCGCGATCCTCATTGTGCTGACCATCCCGCTGGTGCTGAAGCTGATGCCGATTGTGCAGACGCGCTGGATCATCGCCTTCGGCTTTGCCTGCCTGGCGACGGCCTTCTTCTGGTCGCGGACGCTGACGCCGGATATCGATTTCGAGACCCTGGTGCTGTTCCGCAGCGCCCAGTCGATTGGGCTGGGGTTCCTGTTTGTGCCTCTGACCACCATCGCCTTTATCTCGATCCCCCGGCGGCTGAACGCCGACGCTGCGGCGCTCTTTACCATGTTCCGTAACGTAGCGGGGTCGATCGGTATTTCGCTCTCGACGGCGGCCATTACCGAGCGCTCCCAGGCCCACAGCGCGCATCTCGCCACGCATACCTCGGCGTTTGATGAGCCGTTCCAGCAGACGATCCGCGAGATGGCCCAGGCGATCCAGAACTTTACCACCCAGGTGGGCGACCCCACCGGCATCGCCACCGGGCGCATGTACCAGGCGATGATTGAGCAGTCGCGTTTCCTGGCCTACGTGGACGTCTTCACCATTCTGAGCGCGGTGGCCCTCTTACTGATTCCGTTTTGTTTGTTGCTCTCGCCGGTTAAGAGCGAGGGGAGTGCAGGAGCACACTGATGATTCGACGTTTAAGCCCCCTGATGTTAATGCTGCTGCTGGCAGGCTGTGCCGTAGGGCCTGATTACCAGCAGCCCGCGCCGCAGACCCCGAGCCAGTGGAACGATCCGGGCGACAGCGGCGTGAAATCACAACCCGCGTCGAGCGCCATCAATCCTCGCTGGTGGAAATCCTTCGGCGATCCGCAGTTGGACAGCCTGATTGAGCGCGCCATCGCCGGCAACCTGTCGCTACAGCAAACCGTGCTGCGCATCGCCGGGGCGCGGGAGCAGATCAACCAGGCGGGCGGCGCCTTCTTCCCGGCGGTGAACGGCAACCTGCAGGCTACCCGGCAGCAGCTGGGGCTGGAGGGGGAGCTGAAATCCCATGGCGTGTACGACCAGCTTGATGATGTCGACCCTGACCTGCGCGGGGCGCTGGGGCCGCTGACCCAGCCGATTAACCTCTATCAGGGCAGCTTTGACGCCCAGTGGGAGCTGGATCTGTGGGGCAAGGTGCGCCGCCAGGTTGAAGCCGCCAACGCTCAGCAGCAGGCAGCTATCGAGCAGCGCAACGATGCGCTGGTGTCGCTGGAGGCGGAAGTCGCCCGCGGCTGGCTCCAGCTGCGCGGTGCCCAGAGCAGCATCGCGACGCTCAACACCCAGATCGAGAGCGCGCAGCAGACTCTGGATCTGACCAGCAGCCGCCAGCGCGGCGGCCTGTCGCCGCAGATGGACGTGGAGAACGCCCGCGCCCAGCTCGGTAATCTGGAGGCGCAGCTTCCGCAGTATGAAGCCCAGGCGCGGCAGGCGATGAACGGCCTGGCGATCCTGCTGGGCAAACCGCCGGGGGCGCTGGACGGCGAGTTGCAGGCCAGCAAACCGCTGCCCGCGTTGCCGGAAATTGTCCCCACCGGGATCCCGTCCACGCTGGCGCGACGCCGGCCGGACGTGCGTGAGGCCGAGGCGAATCTGCATGCGGCCACCGCGCAGATCGGCGTGTCGGTGGCGCAGCTCTTCCCCAGCGTCTCTCTCAGCGGCCAGTTTGGGCTGCGTAACAGCGAGGCCAGCTGGCTCACCGACTGGAGCAGCCACTTCTACAGCGTCGGGCCGCAGGTCTCTATTCCCATCTTCCAGGGCGGACGGCTGGTCTCCAGCGTGAAGGTCGCCCGTGCCCAGCAGGGCGCCGCCGTGCTGGACTATCGTCAGACGGTGCTTACCGCGCTGGGGGATGTGGAAAATGCGCTGGTCAGCTACCGCACTGACCAGAAGCGGGAGGCGGGATTAAGCAAAACCATCGATGCGCTGCAAAACGCTTTCGATCTGGCGAGCAGCAGCTATCGTCAGGGGATCGCCACCTTTATCGACGTGCTGGATGCCCAGCGCCAGCTGGCCCAGGCGCAGCAGCAGCGGGATCAGGCCCGGGTGCAGAGCGCGCTGGATCTGGTGGCGCTTTATAAAGCGCTTGGCGGGGGATGGGAGCCGTATCAGGAGGTGCAGCTGCCGGATTATGCTGTGTTTGGGGATGCACCGAGGGGATGATTGCTGGTAGCAGGGAAGGGGCGTCTGGGTGAGTTCGGTAGTGTGTTCCGTTCACTTTGAGACCCGTAGATTATAAAGTGCCAGCACACGTGAACGGGAAAAGGGGGCCACCGCGGCCCCCTTTTCAATCCCCGCGGCCCCGCAAGAAATCGGTGCTTCGCACTGCGCTCACCTCCCGACCTGCTGCCTGCGGTCGGCTCAACTCGACAGCCTGTCTCGATTCGCCTCTGGCCGCCATCCCTGGCGTCCAGCCCTTGTCATCCGGTCTCCGGCTCGCCGATTTCAGCGGGAACTCAACCCCCGTGCCACATGCAAGACTTATAAAAAATCTTTTTAAATCTTCTTTCAAACAGCTGGAATGGTGGAGGGGGCGGGAGTCCGGCTGAAAATCGCCGAAGCGTTTCCTGTAGGCCGGGGCGAGGCGCAGGAATGCGCCGAGAGGGCGTGACCTACATGGATGTAGGTTCACGCCCGACCCGAAAGCCGGAAGGAATAAGCTGAAGACAAAATTGCCGGGAGCAATTTTGGACAGCGCTTGCGCTGGCCCCGAAGGGGTGAGCCCCAGGGATGGGGCGAACAATCCGCGAAGCGGCGATTTTC
>NZ_JBBCPK010000109.1:0-12161 GCF_037150775.1 Leclercia sp. M50 | reverse complement strand
GGCAGGACTGGAGCCAGTTTGGTGCCCCGCAAATTACGGTGGTGGGGCAGGATCTCGACAAGAAAAACCGCCTTAAGGACTCCTGGCACACGGCGCTGGGGGTGCAGTATCGCCCGGCGGAGCAGTGGCGGATCAATGCGGGGGTGGCATTTGACAGCACCATCTATGAATCACAGAACGATGCGTCGCTGGCCCTGCCGACCGGGGACGAATGGCGTTTCGCCACCGGTGCGCAGTATCAGGTGACGCCGCAGAGCAATATTGGCTTCGCGGTCTCTTATCTGCATATGCAGTCCTCGCGGGTGCAGTCTCCGGCTATTCTGAAAGGCAGCTATGACGATCCCTACCTGTGGTTTGCCAGCCTGAACTATAGCTATCAGTTTTAAGCGTCAGGAGCAGCCACCGCCCGATCGCGGCGGCTGTTTATAATTTCTGAGCGAGGAGGGCGGATTTAACCCGGTGCATGGCGAGCTGGTTTTTTGTCCGCATATGCATCTTCTCCTGGATTTTCATGCGGTAGGTGCTGGTGGTTTTGTGCGACAGATTAAGACGTTTAGCAATCTTATTATTTTCAAGATGTACCAGCTTTAACACATCGTATTCTCTGCGAGTGAATGTATGCTGGCGCACGCTGTGATAAAACTCCATCAGATACTGTAGGGGCTGTAGGTTAAAGCGTAACGACGAATAGATAATGTTATCAATTTTGACATAACGGCCTGGCTCAATCACGTTCAGTAAAACGATATACCGCGATCTGGATTTTTTGATGGCTCTGATGACATTATTTCTGAGGCTGTCGTGTTCAATGGCAATGATAATGTTTGTGAAGGCGCTGGTCTTTCGCAACTTTTCTATTTCCAGTTCACCGCAAATGAATAAGGTATCAACCCTTGAACCCTGCACGCCTGAGCATAAATAGTAGTTATCACTTAATAGAATGGCTCTCATAATAATGTCGTAATTTATTAGGTCAATGATGAGGCTAGGTTATACAGATAGCGATTGGCTGTAAATTAAACGCCAGGGCAAACTGTTAAATACTCAATTTAAATTTATTAAATATGCTTGTTATCCTGAAGGAATATTGTTGCTAGCTTTAGCTTACCGCTGCCTGAAAATGGTGAATTAATTCGCCCAGCCGCGGATTAGCGGTGAGTGAATGATGGTAATGCACGTAGCATTCATAATTCATTTCAAGCTCCGGCGGCACATCCAGTATTTTTATCGGCAGCAGCGCCTTAAGCGGGTGGGCGATCACGGTCGGCAATAAGATGATCAGGTCGCTGTGGGCGCACAGCATCACCAGATTCAGCGTGCTGCTGGCGACAAAGGCGACGTTACGCGTCTGAAACAGGGCGTTAAAACGGTTTGTTTGTTCCACGCTGTCGCTAATCAGGTGCATCCCTCTGGACCAGATGGCGTGCTGGTGCTGCGTCCAGTCAGACAGGGTAAAGGTGTCACCTATCAGCGGGTGATCGTGACGGACGACAGCGGAGATGCCACTGCTGAGGAATTTCAGTTGAATAATAGAGTGATTAACGGGTAGCCGGGTGCCAATATCAATATCCACCTCTTTATTTCTGATCCTGGCTATTCTGGCCTCATCATTTTCACTGGCCGTACAAAAATTGATGCGGGGTAGCGGTTTGCTGGCAGCCATTAACGCGGTCGACAACAGCAGCTCAAGCACGGAATAGCAGCTGACGGTAAAAATCTCTTTTTCCGTTGCTGACAGGAGATTATCTACGTCGAGATCCCTGGCAACTTTTTGATATTTTTGGCTAAGTTCTTCTGCCAGACTGCTCGGGACCATCCCGGTGCGGGAACGAAAAAAAAGGGCAGAGCCGGTAATCTTTCGTGCTTTGTTGAGGGTATAACTGATCGCGCCGGGCGAGACGCCTAACAGTTTCGCCGTCTGCATTACGCTACCGCAGGCGCAAAGAGTATGAATGGTTCTTAAGGTTTTGATATCAAACTTGTGTTCCATTGGCCTCTTCCTGTTTTTTAGATAAATTTTAGCAGAAACCGCACCGATCCAATGTGCAGGATCGTTTGCCAGATGGCAGACAAATAGACGAGTCCGTCCCTCCACACGCTCACGTGCAAATTTATAAATAAACAATTTTTAAGCTTACCTATTTTTATTTGCCTACTATTATTTAATGAAAATTTGTTGGCCTGTCTGTTTTCACTCCCCACATTCGCAGAAAACGCCCCTTTATCGCCTTTAATGAAACAGCTTAATAACGGCAACTGGTTGCCGGAGCAAGAAGCACAGTCATTAAGTAACGAGCTTTATTATCAGGATGCTATTCAGACTTATATTCAGACGCTTCCCTTACTGAATACGATTGGTCTGCGGGACGGGTCGGAAGCGGCCTTTGGCAAAGGATATAACGTATTACCTATCTGGAAAGAGCGCATGGACAGCCGCGCGGTCGTGCCTACGCCAAACGGTGACGTGATCTATTCGATGAGCTATCTCGACCTGAAAGAGACGGGGCCACTGGTCATTAAGGCGCCTGCCAACGTTATCGGGATGTTCACCGACTTCTTCAAGAAAACCATCACTGACGTTGGCGCGATCGGCCCCGATCGCGCACGTGGCGGGCTCTATCTGCTGTTGCCGCCAGACTACGACGGGCCAGTACCCCAAGGCTATTACGCGTTTAAATCCTCAACCTAGAATGTATTCCTCTTTTTCCGCACCATCATGGGCAAAGGCGAGGGTAAACCCGATCCCGTACCGGCGGTTAAAAATGCTGAAACCACCCGCATCTACCCGCTCTGGGATGTTGAAAAAGATGTCAAACCGATGCAGTTCCCGGATGCCAGCGGCAAGCGCGTGAATATGGTCTATCCAACGGACGCCAGCTACTGGAAAAAGCTAAAAGATTTTGTGGATTACGAACCGCTTACCGCGATACCAGATGAAACGCGCAGCGCGCTGCTGAGCATTGGTATTGTTAAAGGCAAGCCCTTTAACCCGACACCTGAACAGCAGGCGCTGCTGAATAAAGCCGTAGAGACTGCGCCGCGGATGATTCTGGCACGGCGTCAGATGGGCCGGGACGATCAGCGCCAGCTCTATTACAAAGACCGTCAGTGGGAGAACTCCTGGGCAGGGGCGACGGCAGAGTGGATGCAGTACGGTACGCTCGATGCCAACCAGCGGGCAGCGTTCTTCCAGATTGCGTACTCCAGCGCCGCGGCCATGGTGATGCACACGACCGGGGCCGGGTCAAAATATCCTTACGCGGTTAAAGATAACACCGGCAAGTTCCTCAATGGCAGCAACACCTATAAGCTGCATTTACCGCCGAACCCACCAGCGGCGCTCTTCTGGGCCGTGACGGCCTATAACATCACCGATGGCACCATGCCCGAAACGGGCCAACTCCTGCCTTCAACAAACGGCTATTACAACATCCCTAAAAACAGCGATGGCTCTATCGATCTCTGGTTCGGTCCGAATAAGCCGGACGGGGTAGATGACACCGCTTTTATCAAGACTGTTCCTGACCGTAACTTCCTTGTCGCACTCCGTCTCTACGGCACGGAAGACGGTTTCTACGACCAAACCTGGGTACCAGACGATCTGGTTCAGATGAATAAATAAGGATCTGAAAATGCTTAAAATTAAAACGCTGGCCTTGCTCACGACCCTGGCCGTCAGCGTCGGGTCATGGGCGGAAACTGCGCCGCTCACCATTGCGCACCCCACAACCTTTGACCAGCTGAACCAGCCCTCGTTAGATGTGCAGATGCCGGAGGCCTACGTCAAGGCAATGGCGCAGCAGGCCTATATCTGGGGCTGGCCGTTGGTCAACCAGTTCAACCGCCGCGAAACCATAACGAAGGCGCCATATCCCGCCCTTAACGGCGGGATGGTGCCGGTGGCGCCCATGGGGCAACTCAGCATGCTGACGGATTACATCAAGCCCGAAGAGACCTTTGTGACCTGTCCGAATCAGGACGTGGCCTACGGCCTGGGCTTCTATGAGCTGGAAAAAGAGCCGGTCGTGATCCAGGTGCCTGATTTTGGCGATCGTTTCTGGGTCTACGCCATCTATGATGCCCGAACCGACCAGATTGGAAACGTCGGCAAACCTTATGGCACCAAACCGGGCTTTTATCTGCTGGTTGGTCCTGACTGGAAAGGCGAAACGCCAAAAGGCATTAACGGCATCATCCGCTCTTCGACTGAAATGGCGAACGTGATACCGCGTATCCAGATGGACGATACGCCAGAAGACAGGGCGGCGATTCAGGCGCCCATTAAAGAGGTGATGACCTATCCGCTGAGTCAGTTTGACGGCAAAATGAAGTCCTACGACTATTCGTCGCTGCCTTCCGTGGGTGAAACCGCGGATCCAAATGCGGGCGAAACGAAGTGGGTCATTCCGGAAAAATTCTTCGATCAGTTTGAAAACGTGCTGAATAAAGTTCCGCCGCTACCGGGCGAAGAGGCGATGTATGCGCAATACCGTCACCTGGTCGAATCCGGGAAGAAAAATCCGGAAATCCGTAAGTGGATGGACGAGGCCGCAGTCGAAACGGACAAAACCGTCATCGCCGAATTCTTCAAATGGAAGCATAACGGCGTACCGGCGGGCAATGGCTGGAACCGCTCTAAAAACAACGCCGAGTTTGGCGTCGATTATTACAACCGGACCGGCACCTCAAAATCGAACATGTTCGATAACAAACCGGACGAAACGCAATATTTCTATACCGATAATGACGCAGCCGGTACCCAGCTTTCAGGCGAACATAACTACACCGTTACCTTCCCGAAAGGGGAACTTCCGCCGGTGAAAGGCTTCTGGTCTTTAACGCTTTATAACAGCAAGCATCTGTTCAGTCCGAACGAACTTAACCGCTATTCGCTGGGGACCAAAAACAAAAACCTGAAGTTCAACGAGGATGGCTCCCTGACGCTCTACGTCAGTAAAACGCGCCCATCGGAAGATAAACTGAATAACTGGCTGCCTGCGCCAGACGGAACATTCTCGCTCTATATTCGCGCCTACTGGGGCGAAAAAGCGATTCTGGATGGAACGTGGCAACCGCCTAAAATTGAAACCGTGAAGTAATTTACGCCGTAGCCCCCTTGCCGACCGCAAGGGGGCTTTTTTGCATGCTGATAAACGCCCCACGCCCTCCAGGCCAGAAAACATTTACAAAACAAATATTTCTAATTGCAATAATCACTTGTAAGCGAAGCGGTTAAGTAATAAACCGCCGTTGTCGGCCTGCGACTTGATTGCGCTTCGCGCCACGACTACTGTATATAAAAACAGTATTCGAGGAACGAATCATGGAGTTTTACCAACTTTCAGCGCTGCGCGAGGTGATTGCGCTCCCCCTTTTCAGCGATGTGGTGCAGTGCGGTTTTCCCAGTCCGGCCCAGGACTATGTTGAACAGCGTATCGATTTAAACAAATTACTTATTCAGCATCCCAACTCGACCTACTTTGTGAAGGCGGCCGGGGATTCGATGATTGACGCCGGGATCGGCGACGGCGATCTGCTGATTGTCGACAGCGCCAGAACGGCGCAGCACGGGGATATTGTTATTGCCGCGGTGGAGGGGGAATTTACGGTAAAACGCCTGCAGCTCCGTCCCCGGGTACAGCTTAACCCGATGAACAGCGCTTATTCGCCCATCCTTGTGAGCAGCGAAGAGTCGCTCGATATCTTTGGCGTGGTGACCTATATCGTGAAGTCGGCGGATTAGGCGAGAACAGGACAGAAACTTCTCGCCGCCGCTGAACGCCTCGCCCTGGAGAAAGGCTGTACGCAGATTGAGCTTTCAGGCAGTGAAAGACGCGTCAGGGCGCATAATTTTTATGAAAATAACGGTGATAAAGAGGTCAGGAAGCGCTTCGTCAAGCGCCTCGCTAACCCCTCCCTCTGAAAGATTATGCGCCAAACGCGCCATCGATGGTGTGCATGGCGCCTGTCACGAATGACGCCTCCGGGCTCGCCAGCCAGGCGACCATGCCCGCCACTTCCTCAGGACGCCCGTGTCGTTTAATTGCCATAAAGCTGTGCATCAGTTCCTTCATGGGGCCATTCTCTGGATTCGCATCGGTATCGATGGGGCCGGGCTGCACGACGTTAACCGTGATCCCGCGTGGGCCAAAGTCACGCGCCAGGCCGCGCGCCAGTCCTTGCAGTGCCGATTTGCTGACCGCATACGAGGCCATCCCCGGAATGGGCATGCGATCGCCATTCACGGAACCGATGACAATAATGCGTCCACCGTCCGGCATTTGCCGGGCCGCCTCAACCGCGGCATGGTAAGGCGCGTGAATGTTGATCCGGAAGAGGCGATCGACGGCGTCGCTATCCTGCTCCAGCGCATCGCCAAAGAGCGCAATGCCTGAGTTGACGACCAGAACATCCAGCGGCCCGCTGTCACGCACGAGTTTTATCACCGTATCCCGGTCGGCGCTGTCGGTCTGTACCGCCACGCTTCCGGTTTCAGCGGCCAGCTGCGCGGCGGCGTCTAGCGATCCCGCATAGCTGAACACCACCGATGCACCCTCGGAGGCAAAGCGCCTGACGATAGCCGCGCCAATGCCACGACTTCCGCCTAAAACCAGTACCGATCTCTTTTGCAGTGCAGCCATAAAACGTTCCTTATGATATTGTAGTGGTCATTACAATATGCGTCGGCTACGCGTGCCGTCAAGGAGTAATGTAGTGATCACTACAAAAAAGAGCCGTACCCCAGGACGACCTCGCCGGTTCGATCCTGAGCAGGCCATTGAAACTGCCCAACATCTCTTTCACTCGCAGGGTTATGACGCGGTGAGTGTGGCCGATCTGACAAAGGCGTTCGGCATTAATCCCCCCAGCTTCTATGCCGCTTTTGGCAGCAAGTTGGGGCTCTACACCCGGGTGCTGGAGCGGTATAGCCATACTGGCGCGATCCCCTTTACTGAACTCCTGCGTCACGACCGCCCGGTGGTGCAGTGCCTGATGGATATTCTGCACGACGCGGCAAAACGCTATGTGAACGATCCGGCGGCAGCCGGGTGCCTGGTGCTGGAAGGGATCCATTGCAACGATCGGCCTGCGCGCGAGGCGGCAAGCGAATTGCACACTGCCGCGGAAGAGACTATCCGGGCCTATATTGCCCAATACTATCCGCACGAAGCCGTTCGGCTGACCGACTTTATCAGCACATTGATGGCGGGACTGTCGGCGAAAGCGCGGGCAGGGGATAGTCTGGCGCGTCTGCAGGAGACCGTGCGCCTGGCAGGGCTGGCCCTGGCGCCGTTACTTCCGCGCTGAGGCCAGACCCGGTTCTTATGGCGTGGGGATCAGATGGTCTGTCCGCCCGACACCTCGATACGCTGGGCAGTCACCCACCGGTTGTCGTCACGCAGCAGGCTGGCGACCATCGGTCCGATATCATCGGGAACGCCGACACGCCCGAGCGCGGTCATGGCGGCAAACTGTGCGTTAACATCGGCGTTGTCGCGCACCAGGCCGCCGCCGAAATCGGTCTCAATGGCCCCTGGCGCGACGGTATTGACGGTGATACCGCGCCCGCCCAGCTCGCGGGCCATATACACGCCCAGCATCTCAACCGCCGCTTTTGCCGCGGCGTAGGCCGAGAATCCCGGGTAGGAAACCCGGGTCAAACCGGACGAAAAGTTAACGATCCGCCCGCCGTCGGCCAGCATCGGCAGCAGCGCCTGCACCAGGAAAAACACCCCTTTGACGTGAACGTCGAACAACCCGTCGAACTGCGCTTCGGTGGTATCGGCCAGGGTAGCAAACTCACCGTGACCGGCGTTGTTAATCAGATGATCGAAGGTGTCGCGCGCCCAGACTTCAGCAAGCTGCGTGCGCAATGTTTCAGCAAAGCGCGGGAAACTTGCCGTCTGCGCCATATCAAGCTGGAGGGCAATCGCTTTGCGTCCCAGCGCGCGGATCTCCGCGACAACCGCTTCAGCCTGCTCAGTGTTTCCTCTGTAAGCGACAATGACATCACCCCCCTGTTGTGCAATGGCGAGGGCGGTACGACGGCCGAGGCCACGGTTGGCGCCGGTGATAAGTGCGATTTTATTCATGACAGCTCCTGTCTGTTGAGTGGTATCACTACAGTAGGAGAAGCCCCTCTGTGGCCATTGCCCGATCCTTGTGAAGTTTTGCCCATTTCTCTTCCAGGGGGGTGTTCTGTCGCCAGTTATCACATACTATCGTTTAAAAACTTGCCCGAAAGGATCCTATGCCTGCTGCACTGTTCGAGCTTTGCCGCCGCTATGCTGATACGCACGCTGACCGTAGCGGGGTTGCTGTTACGCCGGTTCCGGGGTTGACGATTGTCCGGGCTTTGCATCCCGGCGATTTGCAGGCGGCCATCAACAAACCGCTGATTGCGATGCTGTTGCAGGGACGCAAATGCGTCACAACCGGTACTGAACGTTTTGACTATGGCCCGGGCGAGGCGATGGTGATTGCTGCGGATGTGCCGACGATCAGCCAGATTACCCAGGCCAGCCTTCGCCATCCCTACTATTCCCTGGTGCTCGAGCTGGATACTGCCATCCTGCGTGAGCTTCAGGCGCTGGCACCCGCAGGACAGGGTGACGGGCCTTACGTCGGCATTGAACCAATGAATGCCGGGGTGGCGGATGCCGCTTACCGGCTGGCAAGACTGTTTGACGACCCGCCCGCGCTGGCGGTCCTGGGTGAGGGATTACGCAGAGAGCTGCATTACTGGCTACTTCGCAGCGTACACGGGACGGCTATCCGTGCCCTTGGCGCAGCAGAGAGCTATTCCGCACGCATCAGCCGCGCGGTCGCGGTTTTGCGTAAGGATTTTACCCGCACGATAAGCGTTGAAGAGCTTGCCGGCGTGGCGGGAATGAGCGTTTCCGTGTTCCATCAACATTTCCGGGCTATCACCACCACCTCGCCGTTACAGTTTCAGAAACAGCTGCGCCTGATCCACGCCCGTCGGCTGATGCTGACAGAAGGAACTGCCATTGCCCAGGCGGCCTACAGGGTAGGCTATGCCAGCGTGTCGCAGTTCACCCGGGAATATGCCCGGATGTATGGCGTGCCGCCGGGGCGTGACAGGCGGCTGGCTAAAGCCAGCGCCTGAGGCCGGGAGACAAACGTTAAATGGCCGTTTTGAGCCAGGAGGCAATATCCTGCGTGGGCAGATTGTTCCGCGCATTCCAGGTTTCACTCATCGGCCACCACACTCCCTCTCCCCGGGCAAAGGCGACGCGATAGCGCAGCATCGGATCATCCGGCTGTAAACGCAGTTCTTCCTGTAAGGCGGGCAGCGTGAATACGCTTTTCGCGAAGGTCTGTTTTGTCACGCGTTCAACCGTTTCCGCCAGTTTGCCATAGGAGGTTGTTTCCCCCGCGACAAAGACCACCTCGTTGACGATACGCGGCTGCTGCAAATAGATCGCCGTGGTCAGCCGGCCAATATCCGCGGGTGAGGTCACGGTGACCTGGGTGTCCCATCCTCCGAGAGCATGAAGGGTTCTGTTGGCTAAATTCACCACATCGAACGCCGGCTCGAAGAGAAAGCTGGTAAACATACCGGTTGACACAATCACCCACTCCGTCGCGCGCTGTTCCCGCAACAGGGTTCTGACCTCATACTGCTCGTCCCAGACGGGTTGGCCGCTTCCTTTGCCGACCACATCGTAATTAACGCCAAACTGCCAGGGGAAGTAGCGTCTCACGCCCGCTTCCAGCACCGCGCGGGTAATTTTTATCTGGGTGCCTGCACCGGCGATAAAACCCATGCAGTTGATCACCGTATCAAAGCCAGCAAAGTGGGGTTTTAACGATTCAATCGTACTGGCTGCAACGTCAACGGCCATAAATGTTGCGCCTGAATCAGCCAGTCGCTGATGATCATCGGCCAGCAGATTGCCCTGTTGATCCAGTGACCCGGGCGAGACGATAACCGAGACGCTGCCGTTTCGCCGTGTGACTGCCGGGATCAGAAAATCCAGTACGGCGGTGCCCAGTTGTCCCGCTCCCAGCACCAATACTTTTTCGCCCTGATTAACATTGCGCTCTGTCATTTTTATTCCTCATCTTTGTCAGCAGCTTGTTTGCTGCTATTAAGGCCATTTTATGGCAGGGTGGTTTATGCGATAAGAGGCTGAGGACGGGTTAGACTGTTCGTGAAAATGGCATAATCAGTCGGTCTGGAGGGCAATATGGATAAGCTGGAAGCAATGCAGGTCTATGTCGGCGTGGTGGATACCCATAGCTTCGCCAGGACAGCCGAAGCGATGGGATTGCCGCGTTCAACGGTATCCCGCGTGATTAAGGATCTGGAAGCCTGGCTCGGGATCAAGCTTCTGCAGCGAACCACCCGCACACTCAGCGTGACCGCCGATGGCCGACGGTACTATGAGGAGTGCAAACGCGTGCTGGCTGATATTGCCGCCATAGAATCCTCTTTTCCTGGCCGGGCGGCGCAGCCCAAAGGGCGTTTCAAGGTGGGGATGCCGCAGTCGCTGGCCCGGCACTGCATTCTCCCGAGGCTAGCGGAGTTTCTGCAGCTGTATCCTGAGCTGGAGTTGATCCTGTGTTCCAGCGATAACGTCGAAGATATCATTCAGGAAGGGTATGACTGCGTGATTCGTACCGGCAGAATCGACGATTCAACCACGCTGGTGGCCCGACCTCTCGCGAACTTTAAGTGGGTGGTTCTGGCCTCTCCGGCATACCTTGCCGCCCATGGTAAGCCGGAAAATGTTGATGATCTGGAAAGGCATTACGCCGTTGGTTATCTCAACCATCGCACCGGACGCACCACCGACTGGTTTTTTACCCTTGAGGAGGGCGATTGCGCGATCCGGATGAAGGAGACGCTGGTTGTCGATGATACCGACGCCTATATTCAGGCCGGTATACAGGGGCTTGGGGTAATCCGTGTCGCCAGCTATCTGGTTGCGCCTTACCTGCAAAACGGCGCGCTCATCGCCTGCATGGATAACCTCTCTTTTGATTTGCCGCTTTCGCTGGTCTATCCGCAAAACAGGTATTTACCGCCTTCGGTGCGCGCATTTTATGACTGGAGCCGCGCGGTGCTGCTACAACCTGTGAGGGGGGCTTAAACGCGCAGTATGGCTCTTTTTAACTGCTCCACCAGCCAGTTCAGCGCTGGATCCTGCGCCCGGCGCTTGTGGCGCAACAGGCACAACGTAAACGAGGGATAATTCACGGGCGTGGCGCTGGTGCGTAAAGCAAAATGCTGCTGCCATCGTCGGGCCAGTCCGTCGGGAACCGTGGCGAAAACGGGCATCGTGGTTAACAGCAGAGGAAAGGTGGAAAAATTGGCCGTCACGTAACGCACGCGCCGCTGCAACCCCTGGCTGGCAAGCTGCCGGTCAATTTCACTGTGGCTTGATTCGCGATACGACACCATAACATGTTCATAAGCGATAAAGTCGTTTACCGACAAGGGCCCTTCACAGGGGATCTGCTCTGCTGACCAGAGCGTCGAAACGCCCATTGTCATGACGGGCTCGCTCACGATCTCTCCCGTGCTCTGCTTGTTCAGCGAAACGGCAATATCAATGGCATCCTCCTCCAGTAATCGACGTACCTGAAAGGGATCGGCGGGGAGACTATGCAGCGCCACGCCAGGTGCCTGATGGGCGATGGCGGGCAGGAGATCCGGCATCAGCCAGTGCTCGCTCCAGTCGCTTATGCCCAGGCGAAAGGTCCGTTTTGCCGTGGCGGGAGAGAAGTCCTGAGCGCCAAAAATGACGGTATGCAGGTTTTCCATCAGCGGTTGCATATGAACCATCAGGGCTTCGGCGCGCGGTGTCGGCAGCATCCCCCGGGCCGCGCGAACGAACAGCGGGTCATCAAACATCTCCCGCAGTCTTTTCAACGCCCCGCTGATGGCCGGTTGCCCAAGATGCAGCACCTCTGCGGTACGGGTGACGCTCGCTTCCCGATATAACACCAGAAACACCGTCAGGAGATTCAAATCTATCCGGTTAAAATCATTTTCAATGATTTTCTTCATCATGTTAATCAATTTGAATGTTATTTATCCCAGCAGCATAGTGAATCTCAAACTGGTAAATCAACTATGCCGAGAACAGGCGGAGGGCGTTATGCAATCTTACCGGATAGGCGACACGGTT
>NZ_JBBCPK010000108.1:0-12347 GCF_037150775.1 Leclercia sp. M50 | reverse complement strand
GTCACATCGGCATTCACCGTGTGACACTTCACGCCGAAGCGTTCAATTTCGGCCCGCGCCGCCTCAAGGCTGGGGTCATCCCGGGCGATAATCCCCACGTGATAGCCCGCCTCTGCAAAACGCAGCGCCGTGGCTTTGCCCACGCCAGCCGTCGCTCCGGTGATCACCACAACGCTCATCATGCTCTCCTTAATGCAGTTGCTTTTTCCAGTGCGGGATCTGCCGCAACAGTTCAGAAAGCGCGTAACGAACCGCTTTCTCAATCACATCTTCACACTCGCCGGTGAAGTGCTGCACGGCGGTAGTGACCTCACCGCGAAAAGACCAACCAAACCAGACGGTGCCTGCCGGAGTGCCATCCTCACCGCCGTCCGGCCCGGCATAACCGCTGATGGCGATGCTGATATCCGCGTCGGCAAGCTCCAGTGCGCCCTGAGCCATCTCGCCCACCGTCTGGCTGCTGACGGCGGTATATTTTTCCAGGGTGGCATTGTTGACACCCATTACCTTGTGTTTAGCTTCGTTGTTAAAGGTGACCACGCCGGTACCAAAGAACGAGGCGGTATTTTTCTCGGCGCAGAGCGCAGAGGCCAGGTTGCCGCCGGTGCAGGATTCTGCGGTAGTAAGCAGCCAGCCCAGATCGATCAGGACAGTTGATACCTGGCTGGTGAGTTCTTTGGTGGTTTTGGCCTGGTTCCAGACATTTTCATTTTCTTTCATGATGCACTCTCTTCAGGAATAATCGAAATATGACCATTACGTTCAAGTATGGCGTATTTAATTTCTTCCAGAGTGGTTATGCCGTGATTTTGCCGGGCAGAGACCAGAATGTCGTCGC
The DNA here is from genome assembly GCF_037150775.1 of Leclercia sp. M50. Taxonomy (NCBI): domain Bacteria; kingdom Pseudomonadati; phylum Pseudomonadota; class Gammaproteobacteria; order Enterobacterales; family Enterobacteriaceae; genus Leclercia; species Leclercia sp. M50. The sequence goes on along the minus strand of NZ_JBBCPK010000108.1, from coordinate 11,509 downwards.
AGGAGACATCGACTTTCTTTAATTTTTCGTTTTGCAGTTCACCGTGCACCACCAGAATAACCGGGGAGCCGTCGATGGCCGATTCCGCACCGGATATATATTTTTTTACCATGCCAAACAGCATATCCACCACCACCAGCGTAATAATAGTGAGCATGGCGCCGGTGACGGAAAAATCATCCCCCAGCAGCGCCTGTTGCGTAGCTTCACTAATAATTAATAACAGGATCAGATCGAAGCTGGTCATTTGCAGCAGCGCCCGCCTGCCGGCGATTTTAAATACCACCAGCAAAATCAGATAAATCGCCACCGCCCTGAGTATCATTTCCATGTTGGTGCCTTAGGGATAGATAAATTGCCAGAAAGAGAGGCCCGGTTGATTATTTACCGTGACAGAGAGGTCGGTTTTGCCGGGGCGTTGTGGGGTGGTATAGAGCCAGACGGTTAAACCCTTGCGCGGTTCCTGATAAACCAACACGATCTCCCCGCCCTCGCTGTACATTTCATCGGGCTGGGGCCAGATATTATCGGTTTGCATCCGTTCCATATATTCGCCGCCGATGCGCAACGTCAGCGGCGTAGTACTCTGTTCTGGCACGCTAATTTTCAACTCAATGGGCGTTTGCAAGCGTCCAAAACGTTCATACTCCACCTGCAAATTACCCGGAGCGTTACTCTTTGTCGCTTCGCTAAAATAGCCACCAGAAAAAAGCCCTGACAGCGCAGCGGTGATAATGAGTATTAACAGAACAAAACCGAAGCGGTGCGCATCGTATTCAAACTGCAGGGCAGCATGACTCTGTTTGACGCCGGGCAATTCAGGGGGATTTTCTTTGGCTTTTGCCATTTATCACCTCACCGTCTCGTTAATTAATATTATGCAGCCAGATGATTTTTATCGATAAATTTGATTAAGACTGTTCCTGTTTGCAAAATAAAAAATAGCAACCAGGCTTAATCTGTCAAGCAGGCTAAACCAAGGAGGCTGTATGAAATTATCCGTCGCACCCTTATTGTGTTGTCTTATAATTCCGGCTGTATATGCCGATGATAATGGTGGACTGAAGAAAGATACTGCCCCTCCTCCACCGCACGCGCTGGATGATGGTTATCGTGGGGCGGAAGATGCCCGCATCATGACCGTGGAGCAGGCCAAAGAGATGCACGATGGGGCTACGATCTCCCTGCGCGGTAATCTCATAGAAGGTTCCGGCGGCGATAAATTTAAATTCCGCGATAAAACCGGCACTATTGATATGGTGATCCCCCAGGCGGTATTTGATGGCCGTACCGTCCAGCCCGATAATATGATCAGCATTAACGGCAGTCTGGATAAAAAATCAAATCCACCGGTGGTCCGTGTCGACCGTATTCAGAAATAGTGTAAATTTCACTTAAGTTTCTCGTGGATATTCCCGAATATCCACGAGAACCCTGAGGAATATATTCTCTAAACCTTAACCTACCAGATTTAAGGAGCCAAAAACTCGGATAATTCCGGGCTTTAGGATTAATCCCCCTTTCCTTCCCCTCGCAATACTTAAACAATTTTACACAAATTCACATTGCCTTCTTTATTGCTTACACAGCACGGATTCGCCGATGAAAGCCCGACATAATATTGCCCTGATAATGGCGACAGCCTCTGGTCTGTCTTTAATGGTCTCTGCCCATGCGGCGCCACCCGATAATCAATTTATTATTCAGCAGCAGCGCCAGAGAGCATTAGAGGAGCAATTAACCCCGCCGGTCCCGGATGTGCGCCTTTCAGAACCGTCATCCGGTTTTGGTAACATTGCCTTCCCGACCGAAACGCCCTGTTTTCCGATTAACCGCGTCGAGCTGAGCGGCGAGGAGGCCCTGCCCCACTGGGTGCCGTTGCAGCGTATTGCGGACCAGGCGCAGGGGCGCTGTCTGGGCGGCAAGGGCATTAACCTGCTGATGAGCACCCTGCAGAACCGCATCGTCGACCACGGCTGGATCACCACCCGCGTGCTGGCCCCGTCGCAGGATCTGAAGAGCGGCACCCTGAAGCTGGCCATCGTGCCGGGCACTATCCGCCACGTGAAACTGACCGAAGAGAGCGACGACTATATCCAGCTCTACAGCGCCTTCCCGGCTCACGAAGGCAACCTGCTGGATCTGCGCGATATTGAACAGGGGCTGGAAAACTTACAGCGCCTGCCAACGGTTGAGGCCAGTATGGAGCTGCTGCCGGGGGAAAACCCGGGCGAGAGCGACGTGGTCATAACCCGCAAGCAGAGCAAAATGTGGCGTATCGGCCTCTCGCTGGACGATGCCGGGACCGAAACCACCGGGCGCTACCAGGGCGGCGTGACGCTGTCGCTGGATAACCCCTTCTCGCTGAGCGATCTGCTCTATGTCTCTGCCAGCCACGATCTGAACGACAAGGGCGGCAAAGGGAGTAAAAACGTCACCGCCCACTACTCGGTGCCGTTTGGCTACTGGATGCTGGGCGTCACCGGTAGCGACTACGACTACCACCAGACCGTCGCCGGGCTGAACGAGGATTATCGCTACAGCGGTAAAAGTAAAAACCTCGACATTCAGCTCAGCCGGGTGCTGCACCGCAGCGGCTCACAAAAAACCACCTTCTCTTACGACGTGCTGGCGCGGGAGACCCGCAACTATATCGACGATACGGAAGTGGGCGTCCAGCGCCGTCAGACCGCGGCCTGGCGCATCGGGCTGGATCATCGCCACTACATCGGCCAGGCGACGCTGGATGCGGGCATCAGCTATCAGCGCGGCACCCGCTGGTTCGGTGCCCGGCCTGCGCCGGAAGAGTACTGGGGCGATGCCACCGCGCTTGGCAAAATTACCCTGCTGAGCGCCCAGCTCGATCTGCCGTTTGCCATCGGTACGCAAAACTTCCGCTACAACGTGCAGTACCTGCGTCAGATCAGCAACACGCCGCTGACGCCGCAGGATCAGTTCGCCATCGGCAACCGCTGGACGGTGCGCGGCTTTGACGGTGAGCGCACCCTCAGCGCCAGCCACGGCTGGTACGTGCGTAACGATCTGGCCTGGCGCACGCCGCTGCCGAACCAGGAGTTCTATCTGGGCGCCGACTACGGCGAAGTGGGCGGTTACAGTTCCGATCTCCAGGTGGGTAAACATCTGGCGGGCGGCGTAGCGGGCCTGCGCGGCAACGCCTTTAACACCGGCTACGACCTGTTCGCCGGGACGCCATTCTCGAAGCCGGACGGCTTTGAAACCAGCGATCTGACGCTCGGCTTTAACCTCAACTGGAGCTGGTGATGCGCGTCGGAGATCTGGATATCAAAGCGCCGCTGATCCTCGGCGGTGAGGAGAGCGAGGCCGAAGTGCTGGGCGCCACCGTCTGGCTGTGGATGCACTCCCCGATGCACCGGGATGCCCCGTTGCACGCCCTGCCCACCCTGCTGCTGCCGATCATCAAGCGCCGCCAGTACGTGCTGGTGAGCGAAAACGACCGCCCGGTCTTTTTCCTCAGCTGGGCCTGGCTGAACGAGGAGGCGGAAGCCCGCTACCTCACCCGCCCCGCCATCGAGATGCGAGAGGCGGACTGGGACTGCGGGGATCGGATCTGGTTCTGCGACTGGATCGCCCCCTTCGGCCATACCGCCGCGATGTATAACCTGATGCGTCGCGATATCTTCCCCGACCACGTCTGCCGCGCGCTGTATCACCGCGGCGCGGCGCGTGGCAAGCGCGTGATGCTGTTCCACGGCAGCCGCGTCAGCCGTCAACACGCCAGAGAGTGGCAACAGAATCACCCGCTCACCGTGAGCCTGCCGGAAGCGTTTAAAGGAATGAACCATGAATAAGAACCTGTACCGAATTGTCTTTAACAAAGCGCGCGGCATGCTGATGGTGGTGGCGGATATCGCCCGCTCCGGCCGCGCCGGTTCGTCCCGTTCTTCCGGCATTGGCCATACCCACAGCCAGCTTATCGGCAAGGTGAGCGCCTTAAGCTTTAGCCTGTGGCTGGCGATGGGGACCGTGCAGACGGCGCAGGCCACTATCGTGGCCGACGCCGGTGCGCCAAAAAACCAGCAGCCAACGGTCATCAACAGCGCCAACGGCACGCCGCAGGTCAATATCCAGACGCCATCTGCTGCGGGGGTGTCACGTAACAACTACACCCAGTTCGACGTGGACCAGAAAGGGGCAATCCTCAACAACTCGCACAAAAACGTGCAGACCAACATTGGCGGCATGGTGGCGGGCAACCCGTGGCTGGCAAAAGGCGAAGCCAAAGTGATCCTCAACGAGGTGAGCTCCCGCGACCCGAGCAAGCTGAACGGCATGATCGAAGTGGCGGGTAAAAAAGCCCAGGTAGTGATCGCCAACCCGTCAGGCATTACCTGTAGCGGCTGCGGCTTTATCAACGCCAACCGCGCCACTCTCACCACCGGCCAGCCGCAGATGAAAGACGGCGCGCTGACCGGGTTTAACGTCGAGCGCGGCGAAGTGGTGGTCGAGGGCGCGGGGATGGACACCTCCGGCGCGGATTACACCGACATCATTGCCCGCTCGGTGAAGGTTAACGCCGGGCTATGGGCCAACGATCTGAAGGTCACCACCGGGCGCAACAAGGTGGATGCCGCCCACGAGACGATCGAAAAAGGCAGCGACGATCCTGCCACCCGCCCGCAGCTGGCGGTGGACGTGGCCAGCCTCGGCGGCATGTACGCAGGCAAAATCCGCATGGTCGGCACCGAGAGCGGCGTCGGGGTACGTAACGCCGGGGCCCTTGGTGCCCAGGCGGGCAGCGTGACGATCTCCGCTGACGGCCGCATCGAGAACAGCGGTACCCTGCGCGCTGGCGACAGTGCCAGCCTGCAAACCGCAGGGGAAGTGAACAACAGCGGCGTGATGACCGCCGCGAATAACGTCCGGGTGAACGCGGCCAGCTTCACCGGCACTCAGCAGAGCGTGCTGGCCGCCGGGGTGAAAAGCGACGGCAAGCTCGCCGATGCGGGCGATCTGGAAATCAGCACCCGCGGCCAGCTAAGCGCCCACGGGCAAACCCTGGCGGGCGGCAATCTCAGTGCCAGCGGCCAGGGGGTGGACGTCAGCGGCAGCCAGACCCAGGGTAAACGCGTGCTGCTGGACGGCGGCGCGGAAGGCGTGAGCACCGCCAGCGCGAAGGTTAACGCCAGCGAACTGACTGTGCGTACGGGCAAAATGCTCAATAACAACGGCGGCACGCTGGGGGCGGAGACCATCAGCGTCAGCGCCCACGACCTCAGCAACCAGAAAGGCAACATCGTCCAGCGCGGCAACAGTACCCTGGCGGTAGACCTGCCAGGCGCCCTCAATAACCAGCAGGGGCAGATTGGCGCGGCGAACGGCGTGCAGCTTAAGGCCGGGACCCTCGACAACACCGCCGGGCAGATCGTGGCGGTAGCGGGCAACACCCGGCTTGAGGCCGGGAGCGTAAACAATCAGCAGGGGTTGATCTCAGCTAGCGCGGGTGACGGCGAGATTGCCAGCCAGCAGGCGGTGAACAACGCCAAAGGCCGCATTGAGGCGGCGAAAACTCAGCGCATAAGCGCCGCAAGCCTCGACAACCAGCAGGGGGTGATTGTCGCCGACGGCGCAACCCTGGCCCTCAACGGCGGCGCCCTGGATAACCGCGACGGCGCCCTGCTCTCTCAGGGCTCCCTTAATCTTGAGAGCGGCGCGCTGAATAACCAGCGCGGCTTCCTGGCGAGCGAGGGCGATTTTAGCCTGAGCGCGGGGGCTATCGACAACACCGACGGGCAGATTGGTGCGAACCGGACGTTGACCGCCGGGTTCGACACCCTCGCCAATAACGGCGGCGCGCTGAAGTCGGTCGGGGCTATGACCCTCAGCGGCGGCCTGCTGGATAACAGCCAGGGGACTACCTTCTCCGGCGAAAGCCTGAATTTCAACGGCGGCACGCTGAACAATACGTCCGGGCAGCTTGCTGCGACAGGGAGCCTGTCGCTGGGCACCTCGCAGCTCATCAATAAAAAAGGGGTGCTGCAGGGTGACGGCGTAAACGTCACCACTGATGCCCTCGATAACCGCGACGGCACCCTGAACAGCCTGGGGGCACTGAACCTCTCAGCGGACAACGTGAATAACCAGGCCGGCACCCTGGCGGCCAGCGGCGCGGCGGATGTGGCGGCAACGAACCTCGATAACCGCAACGGCGGACGGGTGATTGGCGAGGCCGATACCGCCCTGAATACCAGTAACCTGCAGAACGGCGGCGGAGAGATCCAGTCGGTGGGCGACCTGCTGCTCGACAGCGCCCAGGGTATGGTGGATAACGTCTCCGGGCTGATCCGCAGCGGCAAAAGCGTGACCCTCACTGCCCTGGAATTTGTTAACACCAGTACGCTCGGCGAGAACCAGGGGCTGGAGGGCCAGAGCCTGGCGCTGAACACCGGGAGTCTGGATAACCAGCGCGGCAGTATCCTGGCGAATAACACCCTGAGCATCAATAACAGCGGCGTGCTGAACAACGGCGCGGGGGTGCTGGCCTCGGGTGATACCCTGGATCTCAGCGGTAGCGCCCTGAATCTGCTGAACGCGGACGGCACCCTGAAAGCGGGTAAAGCGCTGCGCGTGGAGGCTCAGTCTCTGGATGCTAGCGGCCAGCTGCTGTCGCTGGGGGATATGACGCTTCACAGCACCCGCGGCGTGAACAACAGCGGCACCACCCTCGCCAACGGCAACCTGACGTTCACCACCGATGGCGATCTCACCAACAGCGGCCAGCTAATGGCGGGCAGCGCCCTCAACGTGCAGAGCGCGAATCTTAATAACCTCGCCAGCGGTGAAATCAACGCCGGCAGCACCACCCTGACGGCCCGCGGCACGGTACGCAACACCGGCCTGATCGACGGGATCGCCACCCGCATCAACGCCAACACCCTGACCAACACCGGCACCGGGCGGATTTATGGCGATGCGGTGGGGGTAAATGTGGGTACCTTTAACAACCTCGCCGAAAACGGCACCGCAGCGACGCTGGCCGGGCGCGAGCGCGTCAACCTCGGCGTGCAGACCCTGAACAACGCCGATCACGGCCTGATCTACAGTGCGGGCAGCATGAGCATCGGCGGCGCGCTGGATGATAACGGCGCCGTCACTGGCCGCGCCGCGACCATTAACAACCACAGCTCGACCATTGAATCCGCCGGGGATATGGCGATTGCCGCCGGGCAGATCAATAACATCAACGACCACTTCTCCACCGAGGTGGTGCGGGTGTCGCAGGAAGAGCTCACCGACTATCAGCACACGGGCTCAACCAACCGCTGGAGTTCGACAGAAAAAGGCGTCTGGGTGGATGACAACTCTTCCGACGGACTGCGTAACCTGAATACGCCAGAAGACAGCGGCGCAAATAACGACAACTTCAACCAGTACGACTACACCCGCACCATTGACGAAACGCGCATCAAAGAGAGCGACCCGGCGAAGATCCTCGCCGGGGGCAACCTGCTGATGACCGGTGACAAACTGTTTAACGACAAGAGCCAGGTGATTGCAGGCGGCACCCTGGCAATCGACCAGATGGGCAGCGTGAAGAACGAGGACGTGCCCGGCAAGCGTTACACCACCGATGAGGGCACCGTCACCCACTACTACCGTATTCGCCACAAAGGCGACGATGAGCAAGGGCGCGACCGCACGGCATACACCCCGCCCACCACCATTCAGGACATCTCCCTGAAGCCGGGCCAGCTGATCAGCAACGGCAGCGTCGAGGGCAGCAATCTCAGCATCACTCCGCTGGTACTACAGGGAACGGACGTGACCATTGGCCAGGCCGCCGGGGTGAAACCCGCCCCGCAGCAGACCGTTTCGCCGGGCGAGCCGGTGTCCCCACCTGCCGGACAGCAGTTTGAAGTGACCCCGGCCGACGGTGCGATCCGCATTATCGGCCCCAACACCACCCTGCCGGACAACAGCCTGTTCAAGGTGAACCCGTCGGCGGAGGTGCCGTACCTGGTGGAGACCGATCCGCGCTTTACCAACGAGCGCCAGTGGCTCGGCAGCGACTATATGCAGGACGCCTTTACCGCCGATGGCGACAACACGCTGAAACGGCTGGGGGATGGCTACTACGAGCAGCGCCTGATCCGCGAGCAGGTGATTGGAATCACCGGCCAGCGCTATCTCGACGGCTACAGCAACGACGAAGAGCAGTACAAGGCGCTGATGGATCGCGGTATCACCTTCGGCAAGCAGTACGACCTGAAGATTGGTGTGGCGCTGACGCCAGAGCAGATGGCGCTGCTGACCGGGGATATCGTCTGGCTGGTCAACACCCGGGTGAAGATGCCGGACGGCTCCACCGAGAACGTGCTGGTGCCGCAGGTCTACGCCAAAGTGAAACCGGGCGATATCGACGGCTCCGGCGCGCTGATTGCCGGGAACAACGTCTCCATCAAGCTTAACGGCGACCTGTTTAACCGTGGCACCCTTGCCGGGCGCAAAGTCCTGCAACTGGACGCCGACAACATCACCAACCAGACCGGGACGATTCAGGGGGCGGACGTCAACCTCAACGCGCGCACCGATATCAACAATATCGGCGGTGCCATCGTGGGTGACAACAGCGTGCTGGCCAGCGCCGGACGCGATATCAATCTCACCAGCACCACCCTCAGTGCCGACAGCGTTAACGGCGAGAACCGCTTCGCCCGCACCACCATCGACAGCGTCTCCGGCATCTACGTCCAGGGCGACGACGGCAAACTGGCGTTGCAGTCCGGGCGGGATATCACCCTGACCGGCGCACAGGTGATCGCCAGCGGCGAGAACGGCAAAGCGCAGCTGGTGGCCGGGCGGGATATGACCCTCAACGATCTTCAGACCGCCAGCCGCGATAGCCTGGTGTGGGATGGCGACAACAGCCTGAAACAGGGCCAGACCAACAGCATCGGCAGCGAGGTGACCGGCAAAGGCGACGTCACCCTGGCCGCCAGGAATGACCTCAACGCCCGCGCCGCTGCCCTCTCCGCCGGGCAGGCGCTGAACGTCAGCGCCGGGAATAACCTGACCCTGACGGCAGGCGAAAACAGCCAGGATCTGGACGAACGGCATAAAGTGGTGGGCGGTAACGGCTGGCTGTCGAAAACCACCACCACCACTCGCGACCAGATTGCCCGCCAGACGGTGCAGAGTAGCGAGCTGAACGGCGACACCGTTAACCTCACCGCCGGAAACGATCTCACCGTCCGCGGCAGCAACGTGGCGGGCACGGGGGATGTGGCTCTGCTGGCGGGTAACAACCTGAGCGTGGAGACCCAGGCCGAACGCAATAATGAGCTGCACCAGAAGCAGGAGAAAAAATCGGGGCTGCTGAGCTCGGGCGGGATCGGCTTTAGCGTCGGCACACAGAGCATCAAAACCACCGACACCGGCGCGGACGCGACCCAGGCGGGCAGCACCGTCGGCAGCGTCGACGGCGACCTGACCCTGCGGGCGGGAGATCGCCTGACGGTGAGCGGCTCCGATCTGGTGGCGGGTCAGGACATGACGCTCACGGGTAAAAATGTCGACATCACGGCGGTGAACAACCGCAGCCAGCAAACCCATGAGGTGGAGCAGAAAACCTCCGGGCTGACCCTGGCGCTCTCCGGCACCGTCGGCAGCGCACTGAACAGCGCCGTCGAGGCCTCCCAGCAGGCGAAATCCTCCGGCAGCGGCCGCCTGCAGGCGTTGCAGGGCGTGAAGGCCGCGCTCTCCGGCGTGCAGGCTGCCCAGGCCGCGCGGATGGATCAGGCGCTGGGAGCGGATGCCTCTAACACCAATACCGTGGGCATCAGCCTCTCTTACGGCAGCCAGTCGTCGAAATCGACCCAGTACAGCGAGCAGAACACCGCCCAGGGCAGCACGCTTAACGCCGGGCGCGATCTGAGCGTTGTCGCCACCGGCAGCGGCGCGCGCGGCGCGGACGGAGATCTGACTGTGGAAGGCAGCCAGCTGAAGGCGGGCAACGATCTGACCCTCGCCGCCAACCGCGATCTGTATCTGCGCTCGGCGCAAAACACCCAGCTGCTGGACGGTAAAAACGAGAGCAAGGGTGGCAGCGTCGGGGTGGGCATCGGGTACGGCTCCGGCGGCGCGGGCATCAACATCTCCGCCAGCGTCAACCGCGGCAAGGGTAACGAGAGCGGTAACGGCACCACCCACAGCGAGACCACCGTGGACGCGGGCCGCCAGGTGAATATCCTGACCGGACGTGACGCCACCCTGACCGGGGCGCAGGTGAGCGGCGAAACGGTGAAAGCGGACATTGGCCGCAACCTGACCCTCACCTCCGAGCAGGACAGCGATCGCTACGACTCGAAGCAGCAGAACGCCAGCGCGGGGGGCAGCTTCAGCATCGGCTCTATGACTGGTTCGGCCAGCGTCAACCTCAGCCGCGACAAGATGCACAGTAACTACGACTCTGTCGTGGAGCAGACCGGGATCTTCGCCGGCAAAGGCGGCTACGACGTCACCGTGGGCGAGCATACCCAGCTCAACGGGGCGGTGATTGGCTCAACGGCTACCGCTGACAAAAACCGTCTCGATACCGGCACCATTGGCTTCAGCGATATCGAAAACCGCGCCGACTTCAAGGTGGAACACCAGAGCGTGGGCATGAGCACCGGGGGCAGCATCGGCAGCCAGTTTGCCGGGAATATGGCGAACGGCCTGCTGGTGGGGGCGAACCGCGACGGGCATGACAGCAGCACCACGCACGCCGCGGTATCGGACGGCACCCTGATTGTTCGCGACCAGGATCGTCAGGTCCAGGATGTCAATCAGCTCAGCCGCGACGTGGAGCACGCCAACCAGACCCTCTCCCCTATCTTCGACAAAGAGAAAGAGCAGGAGCGGCTCCAGCAGGCGCAGCTCATCGGTGAGATTGGCAATCAGGTAGCGGATATTGCCCGCACCGAGGGGAGCATCCGCGCCACCAACGCGGCGAAAGAGAAGCTGAAAAACGTCAACGCGCAGGATCTGCAGGAGGCGAAAGCGGCGTGGGAGAAAGCCAACCCGGGCAAAACCGCGACTCTTGAAGACATTAACAGCCAGATCTACCAGACAGCGTATAACGACGCGCTCAGTGCCTCCGGCTTTGGCACCGGCGGGCAGTATCAGCAGGCGATTCAGGCGGCGACGGCAGCGGTTCAGGGGCTGGCCGGGAGCGATCTCAGTGCCGCTCTCGCGGGCGGTGCTGCGCCATACGTGGCGGAGGTGATTGGTCACTACAGCGGTCTGAACGACGTGGGCAAAGTTGCCGCCCACGCGGTGGTCAACGCTGCGCTGGCCGCCGCCCAGGGGCAAAACGCGCTGGCGGGGGCCGCCGGGGCCGCCACGGGCGAGCTGGTGGGGATGATCTCCAAAGAGATGTACGGGAAATCTGCCGATGAGCTGGATGAAACGCAGAAGCAGACGGTTTCTGCGCTGGCGACGCTGGCGGCGGGGCTTTCCGGCGGCCTGGTGGGCGACAGCTCTGCGTCTG
>NZ_JBBCPK010000107.1:0-12366 GCF_037150775.1 Leclercia sp. M50 | reverse complement strand
GCCCCCTCTCGGCGCATCCCTGCGCCTCGCCCCGGCCTGCGGTCAACGCTTCGGCGATTTTCAGCCGGACCAGGGAGCCGCTGTAAATTGAGTGTTATGTAGCGGCCAAATTATCGCTTTAAGTTGGCTAGTGTGACTTAAACCCCGCCGCCGTCATCAGCACACGGAAGAAAAACCCCACCAGCGCCAGCGCCAGCACGCTGCCGCCCCAGATAATCACCATCCACATCAGACGTTTCCAGACAGGTTGATTCATCAATGATAGCCCTCCCCAGGCTGGACTTTTCCGCGAAATACGTAGTAACTCCAGAAAGTGTAGACAAGGATGATCGGGATAATAAACAACGCCCCCACCAGCATAAAGCCCTGGCTCTGGGCAGGTGCAGCGGCCTGCCAGAGGGTGACAGAGGGCGGAATGATATGCGGCCAGATGCTGATCCCAAGTCCGCTAAAACCGAGAAAGATTAACCCGAGAGTCAGCACGAACGGCAGATGGTGGCTATGTGGGTTATCCAGGCAGCGCCACTGCCACAGGCCCAGCAGCGCCACCAGTAGCGGAACCGGCAGCAGGAAGAACAGGTTCGGCAGGCTAAACCAGCGATCGGCAATGGCCGGGTGCGCCAGCGGTGTCCAGAGGCTGATCGCCGCAATGATGACCAACAGCGCCAGCAGCAGGCGCTTCGATACCTGACGCATCCGGCCCTGAAGCGGGTTTTCACTTTTCATCACCAGCCAGGTGGCGCCCAGCAGGGCGTAGGCCACTACCAGCCCCAGGCCGCAAAAGAGGCTGAACGGGGTAAACCAGTCGAACGGCCCCCCGGCAAAAGCGCGGCCGCTGACCGGAATGCCGTTGATTACCGCGCCCACGACCATCCCCTGGGTAAAGGTGGCGAGCAGTGAACCGCCAATAAACGCCTTATCCCAGAAAGGACGATGTGCGGGCGTCGCCTTAAAGCGGAATTCGAACGCCACCCCGCGGAAAATCAGTCCGATCAGCATTAAGGTGAGCGGAATGGTCAGGGCATCGATGATCACCGCATAAGCCAGCGGAAAGGCGCCAAACAGCGCGGCTCCGCCTAATACCAGCCAGGTTTCGTTCCCGTCCCACACCGGGGCGACGCTGTTGACCATCACGTCCCGGTCGTCCGCGTTCTGGATGGCGGGAAACAGAATACCGATGCCGAGATCGAAGCCGTCCATCACGATGTACATCAGGGTGGCAAAGACAATAATCACAAACCAGATCAGGGAGAGGTCGATGCCCATTATGGTGTCTCCTTGTGAGTGAATTCAGCGCTCGCAGCCGAGAGCGGGCGCGCCGGGCGGCCATCGTTTTCGGTCGGGAAGCTCTCTTCTTCCTGCGGCCCTTTTTTAATCAGGCGCACCATGTAGCTGTAGCCGACGCCAAAGACCGAGGTGTAGACCACGATAAAGGCCAGCAGGCTGACGCTCATGTGTAGATCGCCGTGGGCCGATACGGCATCTCTGGTGCGCTGGAGTCCGTAGACCACCCAGGGCTGACGGCCCACTTCGGTGGTCACCCACCCGGCGAGAATCGCTATTAAGCCCGACGGTCCCATCAGCAGGGCAAACCACAGGAAAGGCCGGGAGTAATAGAGCCGCTGCCTGTAGCGCAGCCACAATGCGATCGCGCCCAGGAGCAGCATTAGCAGGCCCAGCCCGACCATAATGCGGAACGACCAGAAGACGATGGTTGAGTTGGGCCGATCCGCTTTCGGGAACTCTTTCAACGCCGGAACCTGCTTATCCAGGCTGTGGGTGAGGATCAGGCTGCCGAGCGCCGGGATCTCAAGGCCATAGCGGGTGCGCTCCTGCTCCATATCCGGCCAGCCAAACAGCAGCAGCGGCGTCGGCTCGCCGGGCGGGTTCTCCCAGTGACCCTCAATAGCGGCAATTTTGGCCGGCTGATGCTTCAGGGTATTGAGGCCATGCATATCCCCGACAAGCGCCTGGAGGGGGGCGACGATCAGCGTCATCCAGAGCGCCATTGAGAACATGCGGCGAATGGCGGGGGTATTGTTCCCGCGCAGCAGATGCCAGGCCGCCGAGGCCGCGACAAACAGCGCGCTGCTGAGAAACGCGGCAATCGACATATGCAGCAGGCGATAGGGGAAAGAGGGGTTAAACACCACCGCCAACCAGTCCACCGGCACCACCTGGCCGTTGACGATCTCATAGCCCTGCGGAGTCTGCATCCAGCTGTTGGAGGCGAGGATCCAGAAGGTGGAGATAATCGTGCCCAGCGCCACCATGCAGGTGGCAAAGAAGTGCAGCCCCGGCCCGACTTTGTTCCAGCCGAAGAGCATCACCCCCAGGAAACCCGCTTCGAGGAAGAAGGCGGTGAGCACTTCATAGGTCAGCAGCGGACCGGTAATGCTGCCCGCAAACTGGGAAAAACCGCTCCAGTTGGTGCCAAACTGGTAGGCCATCACCAGCCCGGAGACGACGCCCATGCCAAAGTTGACGGCGAAAATCTTCGACCAGAAATGGTACAGCGAGCGCCAGACGGGGTTTTTGCTTTTCAGCCACAGCCCCTCCAGCACCGCCAGATAGCTGGCGAGGCCAATGGTGATCGCCGGGAAAATAATGTGGAAGGAGACAGTAAAAGCAAACTGGATCCTCGCAAGAACAAACGCATCTAAACCAAACATGCACAACCTCAAGGTCAATCGGTGTGACTGTTATGGTAAATCAGCGCGAAAATCAGTATCAGAGACAGAAAAGGGGAATTTTTGTATAACAGTTTCAGGAAAACAGGGCGTTATCCGGAAGTGTTATAGTCAGTTGCCACCACGCCCGGCGGCGCTTCGCTTGCGCGGGCCTTCGGGCAGGAACTTTGTAGGCCGGGTAAGGCGTCAGCCGCCACCCGGCATGATGCCCGGCGGCGCTTCGCTTGCACGGGCCTACGGGCAGAGGTTTTGTAGGCCGAGCAAGGCGATAAAGGGGCGAGAGCCCCTTTACGGTTAGTGCGCCTTACGTTTTTGCATATGACGGGAGATCAGCCAGATTAAAAGCGTGGTTAAAAGCAGCGATAACAGAGACAACGCGAAAATGTAGCGGTCGTACCATTCGGCCTCGGTCAGAAAACCAAATTTATCCGTATAAAGGTCATATAGCCAGATATCGGGCATAACAATACAAACTAACGAATAAACCAGACACAGAAGAGCTAACTCCATCAACCATATCATTACAGTAGTACTGGGTTTCATTAATATACCTGTATGGTGCCAAATGCTTTAAGCTCGGCCGTAATGGGTAAAGAACCTGCGCTTAACAATGCGTGATGGAGGATTTGATAGTGGGAATGATTTGGCAATGTTATGCATCCTTCGCTAATCCCAGAACTGCCTGCGGGATGCAGGCGAAAAGCTCCGCGCTCTACGTTGTCTATAAAAGTTGAATCATCGATAGCCCCGTCGTCCCGGTATAATGCAAACCAAAAGTCCCGGTTTGAACCGCTCTCGAGTTCTTTAAGCATATCGTGCCAGCGGGAGCGAAGCCCTCCACGGGAACGCGTAACAATGAAATATTTTCCAGGCGGCAATGGCCCTTTCTTTTTCATAGCAATAGAATCTGGATTATTTCGGTTGGCACCGGCGTGTCCAGAATAAGCCGGAAAGAAACCAACGCCAGGACAACTTAGAGTAGACATCTGCCCACCATTTAAATGAAATGTACAACGAATCATCTCTCATCCCACGCATCAGAAAAAATAATATTCCCATCGCAATGTTTCCAGGTGATTTTTTCATAGCGCAGGGAGATTGATTCAAGATGATTATGTTTTTCCGTCGAAGGGTTTTTTATATCATGCATGAGAGGGCAAACAGACACGACTTTGACCCCTTCAAGAAACATATTAAAGTACTCTTCTTCCTGCCCGGCATGATTGATCCGGTACCATTTAAACTCGGCGGATTTTAGCGTTTGCCCTCTGGCAACAGCTTTATAAAGATAAGGACTGGAAGAGTCGAACTCTTTCTCAAACACAAGTGCGCTATGGACGCGTGTACCGGTTATCTTTCCAGTATTACTATCCGTAGGTAAATGCAGACCGTGACCAAATCCGAGTATTTCTATACTGCCTTCACGATCGCGGATATCCACAGACCCGCAGATATCCGCTCCTCCGTCGTCCTTTAACCACAAATACGCAGGAATTGCCATCTCAAACTCCTTTTGTCAGCCAGCTTAAAAACAGCCATTACTTAACATCGGATGTTTAATAAAGACCAGGCATATCGTGCCATAGTCATGGCAAATATATTTTGCAGTTATACAAATTAAATCAATTTAAAGGTGTGAGTAAACGTCCCGTGTATTATCTATTTCACGGGACCTCTATTATTTTACGCGTCCCGCCACCCCATCGCCGGTGCTACATGCTTCAGAATCGACTCAATCACATGCACGTTGTACTCCACGCCCAACTGGTTCGGCACCGTAAGTAACAGCGTATCCGCCTCGGCAATCGCTTCGTCCTGCTTCAGCTGGGCAACCAGCTTGTCTGGCTCGGCGGCATAGCTGCGCCCGAAGATGGCGCGGGTTTTCTCATCCAGATAGCCCACGCTGTCGCTTTCGTTACGGCTGGAGCCGAAGTACATCCGGTCGCGATCGTCCATCAGGGCGAAAATGCTGCGGCTGACCGAGACGCGCGGGGTACGGGTATGTCCCGCTTCGGCCCAGGCGGCACGGTAGGCGCGGATCTGTTTTGCCTGCTGAATATGGAACGGCTCGCCGGTTTCATCATCTTTAAGAGTGGAGCTTTGCAGGTTCATCCCGAGCTTCGCGGCCCACACGGCGGTGGCGTTAGAGCCTGCGCCCCACCAGATGCGATCCCGCAGACCTTCGGCGTGCGGCTCCAGGCGCAGCAGGCCCGGCGGGTTAGGGAACATCGGCTGTGGGTTGGGTTTAGCAAACCCTTCGCCACGCAGCACGTCCAGCAGCACTTCGGTGTGATGGCGCGCCATGTCCGACTCGTTTTCGCTCTCCGCGGGCACATAGCCAAAGTAGCGCCAGCCATCGATCACCTGTTCCGGCGAGCCGCGGCTGATCCCCAGCTGTAAGCGTCCGCCAGAGATCAAATCGGCTGAGCCCGCATCTTCCGCCATATAGAGCGGGTTTTCATAGCGCATATCGATTACGCCGGTGCCGATCTCAATCCGGCTGGTTTTTGCGCCAATGGCAGCCAGCAGCGGGAAAGGGGAGGCGAGCTGGCGGGCAAAATGGTGCACCCGGAAATAAGCGCCATCCGCGCCCAGCTCTTCGGCGGCGACCGCCAGATCGATAGACTGCAGCAGCGCGTCAGCGGCGCTGCGGGTGCCGGACTGCGGTGAGGGCGTCCAGTGACCAAATGATAAAAAACCGATCTTTTTCATTCCGGGGATTCCTGATTTCTGAGAAACAACATAACCCTTACTTTACGGATTACCCGGCGAGAAGAAATGGCGTTTATTTAACAGATGAGGTCAAAAAATTTGAATGAATTCAGCGGCTCTGCTTGTTTTATGGAAGGATAGTGTAAATACCGCTTGCATCCTTCCATCATTAATGCGTTAATGCTCTTTCGGTTTGAAATCCAAAAATATCTGAAGCAGTTCCTAAAGCAATCTCATCACGTTGTGCCTCTCCACAGTCGCTCCTGGGTTTTATCTTTACGCTCTGATTAGTTTTGTCTCAGACCCTTATTGCCTTTAAGGCCCATTAGTTTTTACGTGTATACGTACAGGAGATTTACATGAGTTCTACTATCCATTTTCGTTGCCCATGCTGTCATGGTTCGCAGTTCCGTACTTCCATTTTCGACGTGTCTGAAAAAAATCCACACGGTGCGAAGTGCATTTTCTGCAAATCTTCCATGATCACCCTCGACCATTTAGCGGCCTCCCGTCATGCCCGCCAGGTCCCGTTTGAGCTGCGCAAGTAATTCAGTCAGGCGCCGTCACGCCTGCTGACATTCCTCTCTCACCTATAACAGTTTATTAATTCTGCCTTTTTTCTCCTGCTGATATACTATGTAACGCAGCAAGGAGAACCCGATGAAAAAATACCAGCGCCTGGCGCAGCAAATCATTTCGCAGATCGACCTGGGCGTCTGGCAGCCCGGCGATAAGCTGCCCTCCCTGCGTGAGCAGGTGACCAGCAGCGGGCTGAGCTTTATGACCGTCGGCCATGCGTACCAGATGCTGGAGAGCCAGGGGCATATTGTGGCGCGCCCGCAGTCGGGTTATTACGTCGCCGCCCGTCCCAGCGGAGAGCAGCCGATGCCGCCCGCGCAGGTGATGCGCGACGAGTCGGTGGATATCAATACCTATATCTTCGATGTGCTGCAGGCCAGCCGCGATCCCGCGGTGGTGCCCTTTGCCTCGGCCTTTCCCGATCCGCGCCTTTTTCCCTTACAGCAGCTGAACCGTTCCCTGGCAAACGTCAGCAAAACCGCCACCGCCATGAGCGTGATCGAGAACCTGCCGCCGGGCAATGTCGATCTGCGCCACGCCATCGCCCGCCGCTATGCCCAACAGGGGATGAACATCTCCCCGGATGAAATTGTGATTACCGCGGGCGCGCTGGAAGCCCTGAACCTCAGCCTGCAGGCGGTCACCGAGCCGGGCGACTGGGTGATTGTGGAGAATCCCTGCTTCTATGGTGCGCTGCAGGCGCTGGAGAGGCTGAAGCTGAAGGCGCTGTCGGTGGCGACCGACGTGCGCGACGGTATCGATCTCAACGCCCTGGCGCAGGCGCTGAACGACTACCCGGTAAAAGCCTGCTGGCTGATGACCAACGCGCAGAACCCGCTGGGCTTTACCCTCAGCGCCGACAAAAAAGCGCAGCTTGTCGCATTACTCGCCCGGCACAACGTCACCCTGATTGAAGATGATGTTTACAGCGAGCTCTATTATGGCCGCGAAAAGCCGCTCCCGGCGAAAGCCTGGGATCGCAGCGACATGACCCTGCACTGCTCCTCCTTTTCCAAATGTCTGGTGGCCGGGTTCCGCATTGGCTGGGTCGCCGCCGGGAAACATGCCCGCCGCATCCAGCAGCTTCAACTGATGAGCACCTTGTCCACCAGTTCGCCCATGCAGCTGGCGCTGGTGGATTATCTCGCCACCAAACGTTACGACGCTCATCTCAGGCGCCTGCGCCGCACCCTGGCTGAGCGCAAGCAGCAGGCGAGGCAGGCGCTGCTGCGCCATCTGCCCAATGAGGTGAAAATTCACCACAGCGACAGCGGCTATTTTTTATGGCTGGAGCTGCCCGCACCGCTGGATGCCGGTGAGCTCAGCGCCCGGGCGCTGAAGCACCACATCAGCATTGCGCCGGGCAAAATGTTCTCCACCTCCGATACCTGGACGCCATTTTTCCGCTTCAATACCTCGTGGGCCTGGGGAGAGCGGGAGGAGCAGGCGGTGATCCAGTTAGGGCAAATAATCAGCGGGATGTTAAAAACGCAAAAATAAGTTTTTCTCGCTATTGATCGCAGCCGCTAAATAATCATTTCTTATCCCCTTAATCACGCCGCAATTAATTTGCGGCGTTTTTTATTATCGCTCATAGGAAATATGCATAACCTCTTCGCCTGCTAACCCCTTGTCTATAATCCAGTTACCGGGGAATGCGCCCCCGGTCACAACCTGGCGAAATTTCTCAGGCCTGCCGGGTGCGCTGCAATGGCGCGGTCTACGTTTAATTAAGGAGATATTCTACCGGCACGGCTGCCGTCTGATTTCATTACGACAGGAGTAATACGTATGAGCAAAACATTTGCCCGTAGCAGCCTGTGCGCGCTCGGCATGACTATTTTGACTGCGCAAGCGGCAGAGCCGCCAAAAGAGATCGGCAATGGCGAAGGTCGTCTGGATATCATTGCCTGGCCGGGCTATATCGAACGGGGC
Organism: Leclercia sp. M50; assembly: GCF_037150775.1. Taxonomy (NCBI): domain Bacteria; kingdom Pseudomonadati; phylum Pseudomonadota; class Gammaproteobacteria; order Enterobacterales; family Enterobacteriaceae; genus Leclercia; species Leclercia sp. M50. The sequence goes on along the minus strand of NZ_JBBCPK010000107.1, from coordinate 4,450 downwards.
GAGACCGATAAAAACTACGACTGGGTCACCCAGTTTGAAAAAGAGACCGGCTGTAAAGTTAACGTCAAAACCGCCGCGACATCCGATGAGATGGTGAGCCTGATGGCGAAGGGCGGTTACGACCTGGTGACCGCCTCCGGCGACGCCTCCCTGCGCCTGATCATGGGCAAACGCGTTCAGCCCATCAACCCGGACCTGATCCCCAACTGGAAAACCCTCGACCCCAGGATCGTCAAAGGGGAGTGGTTCAACGTTAACGGCAAGGCCTACGGCACGCCCTATCAGTGGGGGCCAAACCTGCTGATGTACAACACCAAAACCTTCCCGACCCCGCCTGACACCTGGGGCGTGGTGTTTAAAGAACAGACCCTGCCGGACGGCAAATCTAACAAAGGGCGCGTGCAGGCCTACGATGGGCCGATCTACATTGCCGATGCGGCGCTCTATGTCAAAGCCACCCAGCCAGATCTGGGCATCACCGATCCCTACCAGTTGACGGAAGCGCAGTACACGGCGGTGTTAAACGTGCTGAAAGATCAGCATGCGCTCGTGCACCGCTACTGGCACGACACGACGGTGCAGATGAGTGACTTCAAAAACGAGGGGGTGGTGGCTTCCAGCGCCTGGCCCTATCAGGCCAACGCCCTGAAAGGGGAGAATCAGCCGATAGGCACCGTCTTCCCGAAAGAGGGGGTGACGGGGTGGGCGGATACCACCATGCTGCACGCCGATGCCAAACACCCGATGTGCGCCTATAAGTGGATGAACTGGTCCCTGACGCCAAAAGTGCAGGGCGATCTGGCGGCGTGGTTCGGTTCCCTGCCAGTGGTGGCAGAAGGCTGTAAAGCCAGCACTCTGCTCGGCGATAAAGGCTGTGAAACCAACGGCTACACCTATTTCGACAAGATCCTGTTCTGGAAAACCCCTGTCGCCAACGGCGGCAAATTTGTCCCTTACAGCCGCTGGGTTCAGGACTATATCGCCATCATGGGCGGTCGTTAAGCGCAGGGAGCGGAATATGACCTACGCAGTAGAGTTTAACGATGTCTCCCGCCTGTATGGCGACGTGCGTGCGGTGGATGGGGTAACGATCCGGATCCGTGACGGGGAGTTTTTCTCCATGCTGGGGCCTTCGGGCTCCGGCAAAACCACCTGCCTGCGCCTGATTGCCGGTTTCGAGCAGCTGAGCGGTGGCGCGATAGCTATCTTTGGCAAAGACGCCAGCGAACTCCCTCCGTGGGAGCGCGACGTCAATACCGTCTTTCAGGACTATGCCCTGTTTCCCCATATGTCGATCCTCGAGAACGTGGCCTACGGGCTGATGGTGAAGGGGATCAACAAGTCTACCCGCCAGGCCCAGGCCCGCGAGGCGCTGGAGAAGGTCGGGCTCAGTTTTGCCGAAGCGCGCAAGCCTTCCCAGCTCTCCGGCGGCCAGCGTCAGCGGGTGGCGATTGCCCGGGCGCTGGTCAATCAGCCCCGTGTTCTGCTGCTGGACGAACCCCTCGGCGCGCTGGATCTCAAGCTGCGGGAGCAAATGCAGTTTGAGCTGAAAAAACTGCAGCAGGAGCTGGGCATCACCTTTATTTTCGTCACTCACGATCAGGGGGAAGCACTGTCGATGTCTGACCGGGTGGCGGTCTTTAACAACGGGCGAATCGAGCAGGTGGATACCCCGCGGGAGCTCTATCTGCGTCCACGCACCCCGTTTGTCGCCAGCTTCGTTGGCACCTCGAACGTCTTTACCGACGCCACCGCCCGGCGCGTCTGCGGCATGGCCGGTAGCTACTCCCTGCGCCCGGAGCATATTCGTCTGGACGGGCAGGGTGAAATCCGGGTGCAGGGCCAGGTGCAGGCGGTGCAGTTTCAGGGGGCGGCGACCCGTTACGAGCTGCGGCTTGCCGAGGGGGAGAAACTGCTGGTGAGCCAGGCCAACCTGACCGGCTCCGCGCTGGCCCCGGGGGTTGAGGCCGGGCAGCAGGTGACCGCGTCGTGGGCGCGCGACGCTATGGTGCCGCTGCATGAGGAGAGGTGAAATGGAGATGAGCGTTTCGCCGCCACCGGCTTCGCACGGCCTGCCGGGACGTCTGTCGGCGCTGTTCTGGCGCAGGCCCTCGTTGGGGCTGTTTTTACTCCTGCTCGGGCCGCTGATGTGGTTTGGCATTGTCTATCTCGGGTCGCTGTTCACCCTGCTGTGGCAGGGGTTCTACACCTTCGATGACTTCACCATGGCGGTCACGCCGGATTTGACCTTCGCCAACATCCGCGCGCTGTTTAATCCCGCCAACTACGACATCATCCTGCGTACCCTGACGATGGCGATTGCCGTCACCATCGGCAGCGCGATTCTGGCCTTCCCGATGGCCTGGTATATGGCGCGCTACACCCACGGAAAGTGGAAAGCCTTCTTCTATATCGCGGTGATGCTGCCGATGTGGGCCAGCTATATCGTCAAGGCCTACGCCTGGACGCTGCTGCTGGCCAAGGATGGCGTGGCGCAGTGGTTTCTCAGCCATATGGGGCTGGAGCCGCTGCTCACCTCGCTGTTGACGGTGCCGGGCGTGGGGGGCAGCACGCTCTCCACCTCCGGGTTGGGGCGCTTCCTGGTATTCGTCTATATCTGGCTGCCGTTTATGATCCTGCCGGTGCAGGCGGCGCTGGAGCGGCTGCCGCCGTCGTTGCTGCAAGCCTCAGCCGATCTCGGCGCCCGGCCGCGGCAGACCTTCCGCTATGTCGTGCTGCCCCTGGCGATCCCGGGCATCGCGGCCGGGTCGATCTTCACCTTCTCCCTGACGCTGGGCGACTTCATCGTGCCGCAGCTGGTGGGGCCGCCAGGCTACTTTATCGGCCAGATGGTCTACTCCCAGCAGGGGGCGATTGGCAATATGCCCATGGCGGCGGCCTTCACCCTGGTGCCGATTGTTCTCATTACCCTCTATCTGGCGTTCGTGAAACGTCTGGGAGCGTTTGATGCACTCTGAACGCGCACCGTTGTTTCTGAAAATCGCCACCTGGGGCGGGGTGATCTTCCTCCACTTCCCGCTGCTGATTATTGCCATCTATGCTTTTAATACCGAGGACCCGGCGTTCAGTTTTCCGCCACAGGGGCTGACGCTGAAGTGGTTCAGTGCCGCGGCGACGCGCAGCGACATTATTGAAGCAGTGACGTTGTCACTGAAAATCGCGGCTTTGTCGACGGCCATTGCGCTGGTGCTGGGCACCCTGGCAGCCGCAGCGCTATGGCGGCGGGAGTTCTTTGGCAAGAACGCGGTATCGCTAATGCTGATCCTGCCCATCGCCCTGCCGGGGATCATTACCGGTCTGGCGCTGCTGACGGCGTTCAAGACCATTAATCTGGAGCCCGGTTTCTTCACCATCATCCTCGGTCACGCCACGTTTTGCGTGGTGGTGGTGTTCAATAATGTGATTGCCCGTTTCCGGCGCACCTCCTGGAGCCTGGTTGAAGCCTCGATGGATTTAGGCGCTAACGGCTGGCAAACCTTCCGCTACGTGGTGCTGCCCAATCTGGGGTCGGCGCTGCTGGCGGGGGGTATGCTGGCGTTCGCCCTGTCGTTCGATGAGATTATCGTGACGACCTTTACCGCCGGACATGAGCGCACGTTACCGCTGTGGCTGTTAAACCAGCTTGGGCGTCCGCGCGATGTACCGGTAACAAACGTGGTGGCACTGCTGGTTATGCTGGTGACCGCCATTCCCATTCTGGGGGGCCTGGTGGCTGACCCGCGACGGCGAAAACGTAGCCGGAAGCGGGAAATAACCTTGACTGAAACAGGACAAAGCTATGCAAACTCAACTGCTGATTAATGGTGAACTGGTCAACGGCGAAGGGGAAAAGCAGCCGGTCTATAACCCTGCCACCGGCGAGGTGCTGCTGGAGATCGCCGAGGCCTCTCCCGCCCAGGTGGACGCAGCCGTGCAGGCCGCGGACCGCGCGTTTGCCAGCTGGGGGCGGACCACGCCAAAAAGCCGCGCCGAGTGTCTGCTGAAGCTGGCGGACACCATCGACGCTCAGGCCGACACCTTAGCCCGGCTGGAGTCGCAGAACTGCGGCAAGCCGCTGCACTGCGTGATGGGGGATGAGATTCCGGCGATTGCCGACGTGTTCCGCTTCTTTGCCGGGGCGGCGCGTACTCTGCATGGTTCGGCGGCAGGAGAATATCTGGAAGGGCACACCTCCATGATCCGCCGAGACCCGGTTGGCGTTGTCGCGTCCATTGCACCGTGGAACTATCCCCTGATGATGGCGGCGTGGAAGCTGGCGCCCGCGCTGGCGGCCGGTAACTGCGTGGTGCTGAAACCGTCTGAAATCACGCCGCTCACCGCCCATACTGCGAATCGTTGGCCCAGTTCAGCACCTCCTCTTCGTCGTCGAATGGCGTCACGCTCACCACCGGGCCAAACACCTCCCGCTGGACAATGGCATCTTCCTGCT
>NZ_JBBCPK010000106.1:0-12451 GCF_037150775.1 Leclercia sp. M50 | reverse complement strand
CCGACGCGCCGCTGGCCGACATCCAGCGCGCCATGCGAGTGATCCGCGCCAGTGCCGGGGAGTGGCAGCTGGATCCGGCGCGGATTGGAGTGCTGGGCTTCTCGGCGGGCGGTCACGTGGCGGCGAGCCTCGGCACCCGCCATGACGAAACGGTATACGCCCCGCTCGACGCCGCCGACGCGCTATCCGCCCGTCCGGCTTTTATGGCGCTGGTCTATCCGGTGATCACCATGCAGGGCGAACACTACCACCCGGGCTCGCGCCTTGAGCTGATGGGTGACAACCCTGGCGAAGAGCTGATCCGCCGCTATTCGCTGGAAGCGCGCGTGACCCGCGATGCCCCGCCGACCTTCCTGCTGCATGCCGCCGACGACCCGGCGGTGAAGGTCGAGAACAGCCTGGCGATGTTTACCGCCCTGCGCCGCGTTGGGGTGCCGGTTGAGATGCATCTGTTCGAGCGCGGGAAACATGGATTCGGCATCCGCGATGCCCAGGGGCTGCCGGTGGCCCTCTGGCCGGAGCTGATGATGAACTGGATTGCGACGAAGGTGTAAGCCTGGGGTGCCGGGTAGCGGCTTCGCCTTACCCGGCCTGCATGTATGATGCCGTTTACCGGTTTTGTAGGCCGGGTAAGCGCAGCGCCACCCGGCGTGTTTATCACGACTGCAAATAGACCACCTGGGTCTGCAAATACTCGTGCAGACCGTGTTTGCCATCCGCTCCGCCGATCCCCGATTTACGCCATCCCGCGTGGAAGCCCTGCATCGCTTCAAAGTTCTCGCGGTTGATGTAGGTTTCACCGAACTTCAGCCCTTTAATGGCCTTCATCGCCACGTTCAGATCCCGGGTATAAATCGAGGATGTCAGACCATAATCGCTGTCGTTGGCCATCTTCAGCGCCTCCTCCAGGGTGTCAAATACCACCACCGGCAGCACCGGTCCGAAGGTCTCTTCGTGCATGATGCTCATCTCCTGACGCACGTCCAGCAGCAGCGTTGGCGGATAGAAGTAGCCCTTCCCTTCCACCGCTTTGCCGCCCAGCACCACTTTCGCTCCCTGCTCTACCGCCAGCGCCACCTTCTGCTCAACACGCGCCAGCGCCGCGGCGTTGATAAGCGGGCCCATGGCGATGTCGTTACGCTCGGCCGGGTTGCCAAACTGCACCGCTTTCATCGCTTCGCCCAGACGGTTTGCAAAGCGGTCGTAGATCCCCTTCTGCACATAGACGCGCTCGGCGCAGTTACAGACCTGCCCGGTGTTGATCACCCGCGAGTCGACAATCGCCTTCACCGCCAGCTCCAGATCTGCGTCGTCCATCACGATAGCCGGGGCTTTACCGCCCAGCTCGAGGCACACTTTGGTGATGTTCTTCGCGGCGGCGGCCATGATCTTCTCGCCTGCGGCCACGCTGCCGGTCATGCTGACCATCGCCACTTTCGGGTTGCCCGCCAGCTCCTGGCCAACGGTTTCCCCGCGACCCAGCACCAGGTTAAAGACCCCTTTCGGCAGGCCGATCTCGTCGACGATTTTGGCAAAGGCGATGGCGTTATTTGGAGTGAATTCGCTCGGCTTAATCACGATGGTGTTGCCGGTCAGCAGCGCAGGCGCCAGCTTGCGGGCAATCAGGAAGAAGGGGAAGTTCCACGGCAGGATGCCGGTGGTGACCCCCAGGGCGCGTTTGAACAGCAGGATGTTTTCGCCCGGACGATCGCTCTGGATAATTTCGCCCTCGTAGCGGCGGGCCCATTCCGCCATGTAGTCGAGATAGTCGGCGGTGAAGGAAACCTCAACCTCCGCGAGCTGCTGGATCTTACCGCCTTCAGCAACAATCAGGGCGCTAATCTCACTGGCGCGCTCGCGAATGCCTGCCGCGATTTTACGCAGCCAGCCTGCGCGCTGGATGGCAGGCAGCGCCTCCCAGGCCTCCTGGGCGCGTTCGGCTGCGTCTATCGCCTTACGGGCATCTTCGGCACTGCCGTCGGGAATACGGGAAATGACCTCTTCGGTGGCCGGATTGATGACATCAATCCAGGCATCATCCTGCCAGGCTACAAACTGTCCATCGATATACATAGGATGTTGTACGGGTACTGTCATGACTCGCTCCTGTAATTACACTGTTTTTAACAAGTAAAATTATTGTTAAAAACTACAGTTCCCGATCCTCAATCCCAGCGTATCGCGCTGTTTTTGTGAGATATCTCATAAAAGAAACGGGTCAGCAGGCGTAATCCGTTACATCACGACAACATCAGGTTGCCCGTTTGCGATAAGTTTCACGCAAACGGGCAAGGTTACAGCAGGGAGCGGCTCGCCAGCGCCTCGGTGAGAACGGCGTCATGACGCAGGATCTGCCAGGCCGCCTCCACCTCGGACGGAATATCCACATGAACGATAAAATCGCGGCCAAGCGGACCGTAGCCATTGATGTCATCCCGCAGGCGCGGCAGCTCGCCCAGCACCAGCGACAGATAGCGCTCGACGGGCCACAGCCCTTCGCCGCCGCCGCGGAACACCAGGCCCTCATCACTGTTTTGCAGCTGCGGCACAATGCCGGGATGGCTGGTCCACGACGGGGCATCTGGCTTATCGCGCCAGACGCGGGCAAAGGTCGCCATGGTCCGCCGCTGCATGGTCGGGTCCTGCACCACAATCCCGCGCGTCACCCTTAACTGATGATGGAGGATCGTCGCGGCGCTGAAGCGGGCATTTTCACCGCAGTTGGTGGATTGATCTTCCACCAGCAGACGCTCCGGCGGAACAGACCAGAACTCCCGGGCGATCTCCGCCAGAATGGTGGCCTCGGCTTTGCCGGTGGTGCGCACCCTGTTATAGCGCGGATGTTGCGCGATGGCGGCGTATAAGAAGGTGGTGGAATGGCCTATTCCGCCGCTGATCAGCAGCGGCACGGCAAGCTCCGACGCCAGGCGGCAGGCCGCGTCAATGGCGGGGATCACCGCATTACCGGCCAGCACCACCAGATCGGCCTGTAGCGCGGGCGGATTGTAAGGCAAATTATCTTCGGCCAGCCAGGCGCCGACGGTATTGACCGCAGACAGGGTTTTCTCCGGCAGGGATGGGAAGCGTGTGAGAGTCATCGTTACCTCCTTCCAGCAATGACGTTCAGAATAACGCGCGGGCCGTCGCTTAACAGAGGATCTCTCTGAAATATTTTAGTTCACATTTGCTTAACTCCTCATGATCATATTCACTTGAAACAGACATTGCGTGAGACGTAGAATCATTAGCCCTCTAACTATTCATTAAGACAACAGGTATTTACCGCTATGCGTCTGCCCCAACGCAACCCCTATGCTCCTCGCGAGTGGCAGCCTAACGAAAAGCCGATGCTGTTAGGCTCCCCCTCCACGCCGGTGCACAGTACGCCAAAACGTATCGCCTACGGCGTGGTGGGATTACTGGTCTGTCTGACCGGTGCGCTGGGCAATGCGATGGTGGCCGCCAACCTGCAAAATTTGCAGGGCACCTTTGCCGCCTGGTCCACCGAGATCGCCTGGCTGCCCGCGGTGTACGTGATGACCAACGTGTCGATAAACCTGCTGCTGGTGAAGTTTCGCCAGCAGTTCGGCCTGCGCGCCTTTACCGAAGGGTTCCTGGTGCTCTATGTGCTGGTGACCTTCTTTCACCTCTTCGTCAACGATCTCAGCTCGGCCCTGATGGTGCGCGCCGCCCACGGCATGGTGGCCGCGGCGCTCAGCTCGCTCGGGATCTACTATCAGATCCAGGCCTGGCCGGCGAAGCACCGCCTGAAGGCCCTGACCATTGGTATCACTGGTTCCTCGCTGGCGATCCCCATTGCGCGGCTCTTCTCCACCGAGCTGCTGCAGCTGGACGAGTGGCGCGGGCTCTACCTCTTTGAGCTGGGTCTGGCGCTGATCTCGCTGGGCTGCGTCATCGCCCTTAAGCTGCCTCCCGGCGACCGGCGCAAGGTGTTCGAGAAGAAAGATTTCATCACCTTTATCCTGCTGGCTCCGGGGATGGCGCTGCTCTGCGCGGTGCTCTCCCTTGGGCGGCTGGAGTGGTGGTATGAAACGCCGTGGATCGGCTGGGCGCTGGCGGGTTCGCTGGTGCTGATTGTCTCGGCTATCGTCTTTGAGCATAACCGCAGCAACCCGCTGCTGAACACCCGCTGGCTCTCCAGCGGCAGCATCGTGCGCCTGGGGCTGATTATGCTGCTGATCCGCATCGTGCTGGCGGAGCAGAACACCGGGGTAATCGGCTGGTTACAATATGTTGGCCTGCAAAACGAGCAGATGACCCACCTGGCCTGGGCGATTTTTGCCGGCATCCTCTGCGGCATCGCCGCCAGCTGCCTGACCATCAAACCGACAAAGCTCGCCTGGCCGATTGTCACCTCGCTGGTGCTGATGATTATCGCCTCGCTGCTCGACAGCCAGTCCAGCAGCCTCACCCGCCCGGATCAGCTGATGTTAAGCCAGTTCCTGCTGGGTTTCGGCAGCGCCTTCTTCCTTGCCCCGGCGATGCTGGCCGGGATTGGCGGGGTGATTGCCGATCCGCGCAACCTGGTCAGTTTTTCGGTGCTGTTCGGCATGAGCCAGAACATTGGCGGCCTGCTGGGTTCCGCCATTCTCGGCACCTTTCAGACCTGGCGTGAGAAGTATCACTCCAGCCTGCTGGCCGAACAGCTCACCAGCCTCAATCCACTGGTGAACGAGCGCCTGCAGATCTACAGCCAGATGTACCGGAGCCTGATTGGCGACAGCGCCCAGCTGAGCGTGCAGTCCGCGCTCCAGCTCCAGAACGCCAGCACGCTACAGGCAAATATTCTCGCTTACAACGATACTTACCTGCTGACGGCAGGTATCGCCAGCGCCACGCTGGTGTGGATCCTGTGGCGTTTGCTGCGGCTTCGTATCACGGCCCGTCTGGCGCTGAGAAAGGCCACCGGCAGTAAATAATGGTTTATACAATAATGATGATTGTGCGTTTCCAGGAGTGGTTATGAGTCAGCAGGATGCCGCTAAAGAGCAGGCCAGTACCCGTAATAATCTGCGCGTGGTGTCAGTGTTCGCCGCTGCCGCCATCAGCATTGTTGGCGTGTTGGTGATCCTCTACGCCTGGCAGATACCGCCGTTTACCCGCCATACCCAGTTTACCGATAACGCCTACGTGCGCGGCCAGACCACCTTTATCAGCCCGCAGGTGAACGGCTACATCACCGAGGTCAGGGTGCAGGATTTTGAGCGCGTCAGGAAGGGCGACCTGCTGCTGCAGATTGACGATCGCATCTACCGCCAGCGGGTACACCAGGCTGAGGCCCAACTGGCGATGAAAATAGCCGCGCTGAACAATAACCTGCAACAGCGCAAAAGCGCCGAGGCGGTGATCCAGCGTAACGAAGCGGCGCTGAAAAACGCCCGGGCCCAGAGCCAGAAGACCCAGGCCGACTTGAAGCGGGTGAAGGACTTAACCGCCGACGGCTCGCTCTCCATTCGTGAGCGGGATGCGGCGCTGGCGAGTGCCGCCCAGGGCAGCGCCGACATCGACCAGGCGAAGGCCACGCTGGAGATGTCGCGCCAGGATCTGCAAACCGCCATCGTTAACCGCGCCGCGCTGGAGGCCGACGTCGAAAACGCGAAGGCGGCCCTCGAGCTGGCGCAGATCGACCTGCAAAATACCCGTATCGTGGCGCCGCGCGACGGCCAGCTCGGGCAAATTGCGGTGCGTTTAGGCGCCTATGTGACCGCCGGAACCCACCTCACTACCCTGGTGCCGCCGCAGCACTGGGTGATCGCCAATATCAAAGAGACCCAGCTGGCAAATCTGCGCGTTGGCCAGCCGGTGAAATTCACCGTCGATGCCCTGAACGACAAAGCCTATGAAGGCCGGGTGCAGAGCATCTCCCCCGCCACCGGGGTGGAGTTCAGCGCCATTACGCCGGATAACGCCACCGGGAACTTCGTCAAGATTGCCCAGCGTATTCCGGTGCGTATTGAAGTATTAGGCAAGCCGGAGGAGTCGGCCCTGCTGCGTCCTGGCATGTCGGTGCAGGTGACCATTGATACCCGGGAGGCAGAATGATCCGCCGCCCGCTAACCGCCCTGCTGATTGCCGCCGCCCTGAGCGCCTGCCAGTCGGTGGATGTTGAGCCAGCGAAGCCGACGCTACAGATCCCCGCCCAGTGGCGCGCCAGCACCGGCCCTGCCAGCCCGGCTGAGCAGATGTGGTGGCGCAATTTTCACGACAATCATCTCAACGCTTACGTTGACCAGGCCCTGCGTAACAACAGTGACGTGCTGATTGCCCGGGAGCGAATCAACGAGTACCAGGCGCGGGTCTACGCCAGCGAAGGCAATCTGTTTCCGACCCTGGATGCCGATCTCAATGCGGGTCGCGCCCGTTCTCAGTCGGCGGCAACCGGTCTGCCCACCTATGGGGCGCTCTACAAAGGCAGCCTGACTGCCAGCTACGACGTGGACATCTGGGGGGCGAACCGCCGCACCACCGATGCCGCCCGGGCGAGCCTCGAGGCGCAAAAGGCGGCGGCCGCCGCGGCCGATCTGACGGTGGCCTCCTCGGTGGCCTCGGGGTATGTCACCCTGCTGGCGCTGGACGAGCAACTTAAGGTCACGCAGTCGACCCTCAAAGCGCGGGAAGAGGCCTTTAACCTGGCACAGCGGCAGTATCAGACCGGCTACAGTTCGCGCCTGGAGCTGATGCAGTCCGACTCCGAGCTGCGCTCGACGCGGGCGCAGATCCCGCAGGTGCAGAACCAGATTGCCCGTCAGGAGAATGCGCTCAGCCTGCTGCTGGGGGGTAATCCGGGGCGTATCGCCCGCAGTGACGATTTCGATGCCCTGACGCCGCTGCGTATCCCGTCGCAACTGCCCTCATCGCTGCTTAATCGCCGCCCGGATATTGTGCAGGCGGAACGCCAGCTCATTGCCGCCGATGCCTCGCTTGCGGCTTCGCGCGCCAGTCTGCTGCCATCGATCAACCTGACCGCGAGCGGATCGATCCAGGATCGCACCCTGCCCGGCCTGCTGGACAACCCGCTGGAGCTGTGGAGCATCGGCGGCAGTATTCTGGCCCCGCTGCTGAACCGTCAGGCGCTGAACGCCCAGGTGGATATCGGCCAGTCGCAGCGCAACCAGGCGCTCTACAGCTATGAAAAAACCGTGCGCAATGCCTTTAAAGAGGTGAACGATAGCCTGGATGCCATCGCCCGCTATGGCGAGCAACTGACCGAACTGGTGGCGCAGCAGGCGGTGGCCCAGGAGACGCTGCGCATCGCCCAGAATCGCTACCGCAACGGCTATTCATCCTATCTGGACGTGCTCGACGCCCAGCGCACGCTGTTCTCGGTGCAGACCAGCGTAGTGCAGGCGAAAAATAACCTGCTGCTGGCGCAGATCGATCTGTATAAGGCGTTGGGAGGCGGCTGGTCGGCATCGTAAACGCCGGGCGGCGCCCTACAGGTTTCGTAGGCCCGTGCAAGCGTAGCGCCGCCGGGCAATATACTCACTAAGGGGTCAATCTATGCAACAGCTGTGGTCTGACGTAGATAATTTCATGATTTCCGAGCTTATTCCTCAGGATGAGGTGCTGCAAAAGGTCCTTGAAAATAACCAGCGCGCTGGGTTACCAGCCCACGACGTCGCCGCCAATCAGGGGCAGTTACTGGCGCTGTTTGTCCGCATGACCCAGGCAAGGCGCATTCTGGAGATTGGCACCCTGGGAGCCTACAGCAGTATCTGGATGGCGCGCGCCCTGCCCGCGGATGGCAAGCTGATCACGCTGGAGGCCGACCCGGTTCACGCTCAGGTCGCCCGACAGAACATTCATCTGGCGGGACTGGAGCAGCGTATTGAGCTGATCGAAGGTCCGGCCCTGCTCTCCCTTGAGCGCTTCGATGCGATCCCGCCTTTTGATCTGATCTTTATCGATGCCGATAAACCGAATAACCCGGGCTATCTGGAGTGGGCGCTGCATTACTCCCGGCCGGGGACGGTGATCATCGGCGATAACGTGGTGCGGGACGGAGAAGTGGTTAACGGCCAGAGCGACGACGCCCGGGTACACGGGGTGCGGCGGTTTATTGAGATGATCGGCGATAATCCGCGCCTGACCGCCACCGCGTTACAGACGGTGGGTGTGAAAGGATGGGATGGGTTTACGCTGGCGATGGTGAACGGTTAAAGAAATGCCCGGTGGCGCTACGCTTACCGGGCCTACAACAACTTCATGGCAGGATTGTAGGCCGGGCAAGCGCATGCGCCGCCCGGCGATGTTAAGCCGAGATCTGCTCCATCGCCTGCAAAATCCGCTTATCGGAGATGGGGTATGGCGTCCCCAGCTGCTGGGCAAAGAAGCTGACGCGCAGCTCTTCAATCATCCAGCGGATCTCCTGTACATCTTCATCATCGCGGCGCGCCGGTGGCAGCTTGTTCAGCCACTGCTGCCAGCGCTGCTGCACCGCTTCCACCTTCAACATCTGCGCCCGGTCGCGGTGCGGGTCGATCGCCATCTTCTCCAGACGTTTTTCAATCGCCTGCAAATAGCGCAGCGTATCGCCTAAACGCTTGTACCCGTTGCCGGTCACAAACCCGCGATAGACCAGCCCCGCCATCTGCGCTTTTACGTCCGAGAGCCCCAGCGCCATGGTCATATCCACCCGCCCTTTCAGGCGCTTGTTGATATTGAACACCGCAGTCAGGATCTGTTCGACCTGCTTCGCAATGTTGACCACCGTCTCGTTGAGCTCGGCGCGTACCTTATCGTGCAGCTTCGCAAAGCCCTCTTCCGTCCAGACCGGGCCACCCGCGGCATGGATCAACTGATCCACGCCGCAGGAGATGCAGTCGTCAATCAGATCCAGCACCTTGCCGTACGGGTTAAAGTAGAGCCCCAGCTTGGCCTTGTTCGGCAGCTTCTCGTGCAGATATTTGATCGGCGACGGGATGTTCAACAGCAACAGGCGGCGCAACCCGCGCCACATCGCCTGCTGCTGCTCCTGCGGATTATCAAATAGCTTGATCGCCACGCTGTCGCGTTCGTCCACCAGCGCGGGCCAGGCTTTCACCTTGTAGTTGCCGCGCTTCTGCTCGTAGCTTTCCGGCAGCTGACCAAAGCTCCAGATATGCAGCCCGCTCTGTTCGATACCGTCGTCGGCCACGGCAGAGAGGGTCTCCTGCACCTTGCCTTTTAAGGCCTCTTTCAGCTCGGTCAGGGAGCGACCTTCCTGCAACTTTCTGTTTTTATCATCCACTACCCGGAAGCTGATTTTCAGGTGATCGGGCACCTGATCCCAGTGCCACTCTTCCCGGTCGATGGTGACGCCCGTCATCCGACGCAGCTCGCGCTCCAGCGAATCCAGCAGCGGCAGCTCCAGCGGCGTGGCGCGGCCTAAAAACGCCTCGGCGTAGTTCGGCGCAGGCACAAAGTTGCGGCGCACCGGTTTTGGCAGCGATTTAATCAGGGCGATAACCAGCTCGCGGCGCAGGCCGGGGATCTGCCACTCGAATCCGCTCTCCTCCACCTGGTTGAGCAGCGGCAGCGGGATGTGAACGGTCACGCCGTCGGCATCGGTGCCCGGTTCAAACTGGTAGCTCAGGCGCAGCTTGAGGTTGCCCTGGTGCCAGAAGTTCGGGTAGTCGAGCTTGCTGACCTGTTCCGCCCCCTCTTTGATCAACATGCTCTTTTCAAAGTTGAGCAGATCCGGGGTCTCGCGGCTGACCTTTTTCCACCAGCTGTCAAAGTGGCGGGCAGAAATCACGTCGTGACTGATGCGTTGGTCGTAAAATTCAAACAGCGTCTCGTCGTCCACCAGGATGTCGCGGCGACGGGTTTTATGCTCCAGCTCTTCCACTTCGCTGCGCAGTTTAAGGTTTTCCCGGAAGAAGGCGTGGCGCGTCTGCCAGTCGCCCTCCACCAGCGCGTGGCGGATAAACAGTTCGCGGCTGAGCGCAGGGTCGATCTGGCTGTAGTTGACCTTACGCGCCGCCACCACCGGCAGACCGTAGACGGTGACCTTCTCGGTCGCCATCACCGCCCCCTGCGCCCGCTCCCAGTGCGGTTCACTGTATGAGCGCTTCAGCAGGTGCTGCGCCACCGGTTCGACCCACTCCGGATCGATACGCGCGGCAATGCGGCCCCACAGACGGCTGGTCTCCACCAGCTCGGCCACCATCGTCCACTTCGGCGGCTTTTTGAACAGGCCAGAGCCGGGGAAGATGGCGAAGCGGGCGTTACGCGCCCCGGTAAACTCCTGCTTATCGGCATCCTTCATGCCGATATGCGACAGCAGACCGGTCAGCAGCGCGATATGAATTTCGCGGTACTCCGCCGGCTCGCTGTTGACCGGAATGCCCAGCTCTTTCACCACCTGGCGCAGCTGGGTGTAGATATCCTGCCACTCGCGCACCCGCAGGTAGTTAAGGAAATCGACCCGGCACTGACGGCGGAACTGGTTTGAGGACAGCGCTTTCTGCTGCTCGCCGATGTAATTCCACAGGTTTACAAAGGCAAGGAAGTCGGACTCTTTATCGTGGAAGCGGCGGTGCTTCTCGTCGGAGGCCTGCTGTTTGTCCATCGGACGCTCGCGCGGATCCTGGATGGAGAGCGCCGAGGTGATGATCATCGCCTCGCGCACGCAGCCATGTTTTTGCGCCTCCAGCACCATCCGCGCCAGGCGCGGGTCAACAGGCAGCTGGCTGAGCTGGCGGCCCATGGGGGTCAGCTTGTAGACCGTGGCCTGCTCGTCGGTGGTGATTGCCCCCAGCTCCTCCAGCAGACGCACGCCGTCCTGGATGTTGCGCTTGTCCGGCGCTTCCACAAACGGGAAGGCGGCGATATCGCCCAGCCCGAGGGCAGTCATCTGCAGAATAACCGACGCCAGGTTGGTACGCAGAATTTCCGGGTCGGTAAACTCCGGGCGCGACAGGAAATCGTCTTCCGAATAGAGACGGATACAGATCCCTTCCGAGACACGTCCGCAGCGGCCCTTACGCTGGTTGGCGGAGGCCTGAGACACCGGCTCGATCGGCAGTCGCTGCACCTTGGTGCGGTAGCTGTAGCGGCTGATACGCGCCGTGCCGGGGTCGATAACATATTTAATGCCCGGCACGGTAAGGGACGTTTCCGCCACGTTGGTCGCCAGCACGATCCGGCGGCCGCTGTGGGCCTGGAAGACCCGGTTCTGCTCGCTGTTGGAGAGACGTGCATACAGCGGCAGGATCTCGGTATGGCGCAGGTCGCGTTTGCTCAGCGCGTCGGCGGTGTCGCGGATTTCGCGCTCGCCGCTCATAAAGATCAGGATATCGCCCGGGCTTTCATTTCCCAGCTCATCCACCGCATCGAAAATGGCCTGGAGCTGATCGCGCTCGGTGTCGTCGGCGTCTTCCACCATCGGACGGTAGCGGACCTCAACCGGATAGGTGCGCCCCGAGACTTCGATAATCGGCGCATTGTTGAAATGACGCGAAAAACGTTCAGGGTCGATGGTGGCCGAGGTGATGATCACTTTCAGATCCGGGCGACGCGGCAGCAGCTCCCGCAGGTAGCCCAGCAGGAAGTCGATGTTCAGGCTACGCTCGTGCGCTTCATCGATGATGATGGTGTCATACTGCATCAGCAGCCGGTCCTGCTGGATCTCCGCCAGCAGAATACCGTCGGTCATCAGCTTGACCATGGTGTTGTCGCTGACGTGATCGCTGAAGCGCACCTTATAGCCGATGCAGCCACCCGGCTCGGTTTGCAGCTCTTCGGCAATACGGTTCGCCACCGTTCGCGCCGCCAGACGACGCGGCTGGGTGTGGCCGATCAGGCCCTTGATCCCGCGCCCCAGCTCCATACAAATTTTTGGCAGCTGGGTGGTTTTGCCGGAGCCGGTCTCCCCCGCCACAATCACCACCTGGTGATCGCGCACGGCTTCGAGGATCGCCTGTTTTTTCTGGCTGACGGGCAGGTTTTCCGGATAGGTAATGGCCGGGCGCGCGGCTTCGCGCAGCACAACCTTACCCGCCGCCTGTTCAATCTCTTTCGCCATCTCCTGGAAAATGGCCTGTTGTGCATCAGGATTTTTAACCTTCTTTACCCCATGCAGGCGGCGGGCAAAGCGCTGTTTGTCACGCAACATCAGCGGATCTAACTGTTGCATAAGCATCGGGAAGGTTAATTTCTGTTGTTCTGTCATAGCGTTAACGGGCAGTGCACTGCCGGATAAAATCTCTTTGTAATGATTGCTATAGAGTACCACATCGCGGGTTTTTGCGCCTTATTCAAAAAATTCGAACATAGACTTCGATATATTGCGCTATCCCTGCGACAGGATTGTGAATAGAGTGTCAGCAAGCAACGGGGCAACCCCCTCATCAAATACAACAAAGGAATCACCCATGAGCAAAGTATTAGTTCTTAAATCCAGTATTCTGGCAGGGTACTCTCAGTCTGGTCAGCTGTCTGATTATTT
>NZ_JBBCPK010000105.1:0-12624 GCF_037150775.1 Leclercia sp. M50 | reverse complement strand
CCACGCCGGGGTTTTCAGTGTGTCGCAGGCGAGCATCTGGGTCAGGAGCGGTAAAAACTCCGGCAAAAATTGCCCGGATGACACAATGGTATGCAGATCCGTCGGCGCCCCCGGATGTTGCTTTAACCAGGCATCGAACCCCACGCGAAATTCGAACAGGCTCAGGCAGATTGCTCTCTCCACGTCGTGCAGTATCGGCAGATCGATCTCCGTAAGCGTTGCGCCGTGACGCGCAAGCTGCGCGAGGGCGGCATGCCATACCTCTCCCTGGTGCGAATCGCTCCCTTCCAGGCTGCGGATCACCCCAAAACGCACCCCTTTCAGCGAAACGGATTCAAGGGTCCGTGGCGTCTGGCCGTGGATAATCCAGTGCAGCAGGGCCGCATCCTGCACGCTATGTACCATCGGCCCCACCGTGTCTTTACTGAGGGAGAGCGGCGCGATGCCCTCCATCTGCCCCCTGCGCACCCGCGGTCTTAACCCCACCAGCCCGGTATAGCTGCACGGGATGCGGATCGAGCCGCCGGTATCAGTACCCAGCGCCCCCTCCGCCATTCCTGCCGCCACCGCCGCCGCGCTGCCGCCGCTGGAGCCGCCTGCCGTAATGCCCAAAAACAGCGGGTGATGCACATCGCCGCCAAGCGAGCTGCGGGAGCGGACGTCGAAAGCAAACTCAGACATATTGGCCCGGGCCAGAATAATCGCCCCGGCAGCCCGCAGACGGCGCACCACCAGCGCATCCCCTGTGGACCGAAGCGCGGCCAGGGCCTGACACCCTGCCGTTACCGGCAGTCCGGCGCAGGCGATATTATCTTTGACCACCAGCGGCACGCCGTGCAGCGGCCCCAACGTCTGGCCGCGACGCCGCTGCGACTGGCAGAGGTGCGCCTGGGCCTGCGCCTCCGGGTTGATGCCGAGGATTGCGTTCAGCTGCGACTGCCCGGCGATGATCGCCAGCCGCCGGGCTATCTCTTCGGGGGCATCCCGGGGAGGAATCAACCGACTCTTTTGCATATTGTCCTCTTCACAGTCATGCCGGGGGCCAGCGCAGCACGCTGACCTCCCGTTGCAATCAGTCCCGCAGCCCGGAGGTGATGGCATCCAGCGCTTCCGGATGCAGGCGGATCTCCGCGGCGCGACGGTGCCCCTGCATCCCCTCGGTACGGCTCTGGCGAATGGCCGGTTCCGCAATCGCCGCGATACCCTGCTCGTCGATCCACTGATGGGTGCAGATCTTGACGTAGGCCCCCACCCACAGCCCGCCGGTGTAACGTGCCGCCGCCATGGTTGGCAGGGTGTGGTTAGTGCCGCAACATTTGTCCGAGAAGACCACGCTGGCGTTCTGGCCGATAAACAGCGAGCCGTAATTGCGGATTTTCGCCGCCGTGCCGTGCGGGTCGCGGGTATGGACCTGCAGATGCTCGGTCGCCATATGATCCGCAAAGGCGATCAGCTGCTCTTCGCTGTCGCAGACCACGATTTCACCCTGACGACGCCAGGCTTCGCCCGCGGTCGCGGCGGTAGGCAGCGTCATCAGCTGGCGCTCAATTTCTGACAGCACCCCCTCGGCGATCGCCCGGCTGGTGGTTGCCAGCCCGACGCGAGTGTGGACATCATGCTCGGCCTGCGCCAGCAGATCGGCGGCAATGATGCGCGCATCGGCGCTGTCGTCGGCGACGGTGAAGATCTCGCTCGGCCCCGCCAGGGCGTCAATCCCCACTTTGCCAAACACCTGGCGCTTGGCCTCGTTCACAAAGGCGTTGCCCGGTCCGACAATTTTATCCACCGCCGGTACGCTCTCCGTTCCCCAAGCCATGGCCGCCACCGCCTGAGCACCGCCAATTTTAAAGATCCGGTGCGCCCCGGCCAGGTGACAGACCGCAATCATCGACGGGTGCGCCGCGGGCGGCAGACAGGCGATAATCTGCTCGCACCCGGCAACCGTGGCGGGCACGATGGACATCACCGGCGCGGAGAGGATCGGATAGCGGCCCCCTGGCACATAACACCCTACCGTCTGAACCGGAATAATGCGGTGCCCCAGATGCACGCCAGGCAGGGTTTCCACCTCCAGCGGCTGCATGGTGGCAAGCTGGGCCTCGGCAAAGCGCCTGACCTGGGCGATGGCAAACTCGCTGTCGCGGCGGGTCTGTGGGTCCATCTCGCGCAGCGCGGTCTCAATCTCCTGGGCCGTGACTTCAAACTGCGCGGGCACCACCTTATCAAACTGCCGCGAGAAATCTCTCAGGGCCGCGTCGCCCTCGTCCTTTACCCGCGCAATAATGCCACCTACCGTGTCGGTTAACGATTTATCGGCCTGCGCATCCTGCCCCTGGGGACGTTTGATCCAGCTCACCTGGTCAACAATTGACTGTACAGACATTATGCTTCCTCCATTTGACCCAGTTTGATTTGTGCCAGCAGCGCCAGGTGATCGTAAAGCACCCACTCGTCGACAATTTTGCCGTTGATAATGTGGTAGTGAGACATCCCCATCACGAACAGACGTTTACCGGTCGGTTTACCCAGCTCGCCGTAGCCCAGGTGGTGACCCTCGATGATCCAGCGTATCGCCACCTTCGTGCCGCCTTCGTCGCACGGGTTGGAGCAGATGTGCTGCGGCAGCCAGGCGCCGTCAGGGATCATGCCGATCAGGGCCAGAGTCTGGTGCGTCACCGATGCCGTGCCGTAAAGCTCTTTCATCAGCGGGCCGTGCCACTGAACGTTCGGCGCGTAGACCTCTTTGATCTTGCCGAGCATCCGGCGGTTATAGATTTCGTGCATCCAGCGCAGGCATTGCTCTTCGGTGTCGGTATGGGCGATGGAGACATCACAGACCATCTCCGGCGGATACTGCCCTAGCATGCGGCCGTTTTCACCGATGTCGGTAACGCGAAAGCCCTTGTCGAACTGCTCTTTCGCCATGTTAAAGGCGATTTCATCGGTGTTCAGTCCCAGCTGCTTCATCAGCGACATGTTGTCGCTCACCACCCACTCGCGATAGATCTTGTTCTCGTGGATCATGCAGTCGGCCACGGTGCGGGTGACGAACGTTCGGTTAGTCGGTTTGCCGAGGTGGCTGAACTGGGTATGGCGCCCGCTGCCGGTCACCAGGTGCGAGGTGTAGAAACCGTCCACGTCGTTACCGTTCCAGATCACCTGGGTCGCCATGCCGCGGCGCTCCGGAAAAGCCACCAGGCGTTGCAGCGTATCCTGCACTACCTGCTCGCGGGTATAGAGAGTACCCAGCGCGTTATATAAGACGCAGTTGTGCGTATAGTGGGTGTAAATTAACCCCACGTCGCGTTCATCCCATATTTTATGGGTGCAGCGGACAATATAATCGACAATATCGGTATAACACTCATCGAACCCACGTAATGATTGCGCCCGCGGACGTTTATCCGGCACTAAATCAATAAAGTCGCGACGCTCAACCTGTAATACCGGTTCATCACGGGTGAGCTTATTATTTTTTTCAGGTACGGCTGGTGCTTTATTTGTTGCTTCAGTTGAAGACATATAAACCCCTGCTTCTGTTTTCAGACAATACGATCCCGCACCCGGAATGGATGGAGAATGGAGCCGCAATATTTATTGCGGCGGATTTAAAATCGTTCAGGTAAGAAATATAGCGGAGGCGGACCTCCGGTTAATTCACAATTTGCGACCAGATAGCTAATTCATCAATACCAAGATATTCGCGAATAATTAAACCATCGCGTAATTCAAGCTGACTGATACCGGTGATCGATACCGGTTTACGGGTCGGCACGCCAAACTTGCCATATCCGTCGTGCCAGGTCAGGAGCGACCAGCGCAGCGAAATGCGCACCGGCTCGCCAGGGTCCCGGCGTACGATAAGGTGGTGCAGCTGCACTTCACTGTCGGCAAAGGAGGCGCGGTATCCCGACAGTAGCGCGGCAATCTCCTGCTCTCCCGTGCCGCTGCAGTGGCCCGGCGCATAGAGCGTGGCGGCAGGATGATACAGACCCGGCACGGTGCCGCTGTTGCCGCCCGCCCACATGGTAAGATAGCGCTCCACTACCCCGGCAATCGGCCCTTCGACATCATCCCCCTCCGGGCCACCCGCCCAGCGGGCGTCCAGCGTTTCGGCGGTCGCCCGGGGAATACCCAGCTGCTCCTGCATGCCCGCCAGATTGCGCGCAAATTCCTGCACGTTAAGTCCGAGCTGAGCGACAATCGCCGCTCTGTCCTGCAAAAGCCACTCCTGGCGCACCGCGCCGTCGGCACAGATACGGTCGGCCCAGGTGCGCACCCAGAGGGTTTTTCCGCTGGGTGCGCCGAAAAAGCCCTCGCCCATATGACGAATGCAGGCGATGGTACGCTGGGCGGCGTAGTACTCATTACCGGGATTCTCGGTCGCCAGAATGTCCTCGGTCAGCACGGTGCGCTGGGGAAAGCTGTGCATCGCCTCCAGGGTCAGGCGCATAAACTGTGGCAGATCGGTCAGCTGTTTTTCCGGGGTGATAAAGACCACCGGCGTAGCGTAGAAGTCGGCAAGCTGGCCGATATCCTTTTGTTCCCAGACCACATGCGTCAGGGTGAGAATAAACTGTTGGATGGAATCGAACTGAGGGCTGAAGCCCGGCAATCTGCTCATTTGTCCTCCTGCGTCTGGAACATGTAATAACCCTCGGCGTCGATAGCCCCCGCATGCGGTCGGCGTGCGGAGTGGCGTACCACCAGTTTGCCCGGCACGGTAATTTGTTCAGGCTCGATCGTACCGCTGTCGATCTGCTTCATCAGTAGCTCCACCGTGGCGCTGACCATCGCCTCGACGGGCTGTGACGCGGAGGTTAATGCATAGGAAGCCCAGCCGGAGGGGCCGATGTCGTCATATCCCACAATGGAGACATCTTCCGGGATGCGCAGGCCAAACTCGTAGCGCGCCACGTCCATGACGATCACCGCCATATGGTCATTGGCGACAAAAATGGCGTCCGGCGCGGGGGATGCGGAGAAGAGCGCATAGGCCGCACGGGCCGTCTCCTGGGCATCGTAATTGCCGTTCACCACCCGGACATCGTCAATGCCCTGCTCCTGCAAAGCCTGCAAATACCCGCGCTGACGGGCGATGTTGACGGACGAGTCCGCCACCCCACCTACGTAGGCAAAGCGTTTATGTCCTGCCGCCAGTAAAAATTCGGCAATCTGGCGGGATGCCGCCTCGTTATTGCTGTTAACGCTCGACGCCATTCCGCTCTCTTCGCTGCGGTTAAACAGCACCACCGGGATCCCGGCGGCAAGGCACTCCTGGGAGAGGTCAAGCGACAGGGTGACCGAAGCCAGCACGATGCCGTCTACCCGATACTGCATGATCTGGTCGAAAATCCGGTCAACATTCCCGTCGCGATCGCCGACAAACAGCAGCAGGTGATAGTTAAGGGTGTCCAGCTTTTGCGCCAGCGCCTCAAGCACCTGGGGATAAAACTGGTTATCAAAATAGGAGATCACCACGCCGATGATCCGTGAGCGGGCCGTGTTAAGCGAGCGGGCGATGGCGTTAGGCCGATAGCCCAGCTCACGCGCCGCCTTGAGCACCTTCTCACGCGTTGCCGGTGAGATGCTCGCCCCCGGCGTGAAGGTGCGGGACACCGCCGATTGTGATACTCCCGCCAGCTGCGCCACCTGTTGAGAGGTCACCGCTGTAAAAGTCTTACGTTTCATTACCGTGAGTTCCTTATCCCTGTTACTCCCCTCATCGGCGCTTGTGGCAGGGCTATTCCCTGTCACCGCGCCGCAGGAAGCGGGTACTTTTTATACTTACACCATGTTTGCATGCGTATGCAACAGCCTAAATTATTTTTTTCACAATGGTGATAAACGACCTTTACAAATTTGAAACCTTTTCGTAACTTCAATTTTTGAATACGTATGCAGAGCAATATTCACACCGTCAATTGTACCGGGCAGCCTGGTCAGTATCCAAAGGGATTGAGCCGGTAAACGTTGTACTTGACTGGTTTTAACCCATTACGTTTTAAGAGGTTCACAACCATGTTTCGAGCACTGTTACGCCGCCCCGAAGCCCGGCTCTTTTTTATCATCAGCGTGTTGTTTTTTATCTGTATTCACAGCATTGATGCGTTCCTGGCCCCGATGATGATCAACCAGGGGATGGAGCCGCAGGTGATGGGGATCATCATGGGGGCCAGCGGCCTCGCCACGCTGCTGATCCGCTTTCCACTGGGGATTGTTTCCGATGTGGTGAAGAGTCGAAAAATCTTTATCCAGGGGGCGCTGGTCCTGCCGATTATCGCCTGGCCGCTGGCGTGGCTGGAGCCTAACGCCCTCACCCTCTATCTGGCGAAGGCGGCTGACGGCGTCACCGCTGCCACCTGGGTGCTCTACAACATTCTCTTTATTCGCTATTTTGACCGCAAAGATGCCCCTGCTGCGGTGGCCTTTCTGGCGCTGGCGGGACCGCTGGGGGTGTTTCTCGGCAACTGCATTGGGGGTCTGTTGATTCACTATTTTGAGAACAACATCGCATTTTTCGTCTCCTGCGTCTCGGCGCTGGTGGCGCTGCTTCTCACCACCCGCATCCAGGATGTACACGATCCGGTCAAAGCCCCGACGCTGAAAGCCTGTATCGCCGGTGCCCGCCTGCAGTTGGCCGATCGTTCGGTGTGGCTGATTGGTATTCTGGCGACCCTCGTCATCCTGGTGCCTTTTGCTACCCGCGATACGCTGACGCCGATCTATGCCGAGCAGTTAGGCGGGCGTGCCGGGATCTTAACCCTGCTGAGTAACATCCATCTGATCTTCTACGCTCTCGCCATCGCCCTGTGCAGCAGCCTCTTTTATCAGCGCCTTGGGCTGATGAAGACGGCGGTGCTGGGCATTGTCCTGCAGGTGGTGTCGACCTTAGGCATCCCCTTCACCAGCAATATGTATGTCATTTATCTGTTGCAGGCGCTGGCGGGCTTCTCGTTCGGGATGGCGTTCGCGGCCTTTATGTCCCTGAGCGTGGTCAATACCACCTCTGATGAGCAGTCCACGCGCATGGGTCTGTTCCAGACCATCTACTCCTGCGGCATGTTTGCCGGGCCGGTGATCATGGGCGTGATGATGCAGCACATTAATCTGTCGTCCGGCTATCTCTTTATTGCTGCCCTGTCGGTTATCGCGGCCATTGCCACCCCGCTCTCCGTGCGCTGGGTGAATAGCCGTAAAACACCGCCGTCTGCGGAATTATCCCTTAACGCCCCACTCGCGCCCGCGCGCGACCAGTAATATTTATCACCCAAACATTTATCCCGGCCCGCCGGGAGGATAGTTGTCATCTTAATTATACGAGGAAGAGATTGTGGCTTATATGCTTAAAACCAGTAAACCGGTTCAGGAACGTCAGGATGCGCAGCGTCAAATAAGGGAAACGGTAGAGCTAATCCTGGCGGATATTGAAAAACGCGGTAATAAAGCCATCCGCGAATTATCTATTAAGTTTGATCGCTATGACCGTCATGATTATCGCCTGAGCGACGCGGAAATTAATGCCTGTATCAATAAATTGAGCCGCCAGGATATTCACGATATCGAATTTGCGCAGGAGCAGGTCTTTAATTTCGCCCGCGCTCAAAAAGAATGTCTGCGGGATCTGGAAATTGAAACCCGTCCGGGGGTGATTCTCGGGCATAAAAACATTCCCATCAATGCGGTGGGGTGTTATGTCCCGGGCGGGAAATATCCCCTGCTGGCCTCAGCGCATATGTCGATTATCACCGCCAACGTGGCGGGCTGCTCCCGCATCGTGAGCTGCGCGCCGCCGTTCGGCGGCGAACCGGCACCCGCAATCGTCGCGGCGCAAAAAATGGCCGGCGCCACGGAAATTTATGCGCTGGGAGGGATTCAGGCCATCGGCGCGATGGCGCTGGGCACCGATTCGCTCTCGCCGGTCGATATGCTGGTCGGGCCTGGTAACGCTTTTGTGGCGGAGGCCAAACGCCAGCTCTTTGGCCGGGTCGGGATTGACCTCTTTGCCGGTCCGACAGAGACGCTGGTCATTGCCGACGACACCGTTGACGCCGAAATGTGTGCTACCGACCTGCTGGGACAGGCCGAGCATGGTGTGACCACGCCAGCCATTCTGCTGACCAACTCGATGGCCCTTGCCAAAGAGACGCTGCGCGAGATCGATCGTCTGCTGGAAAAACTGCCCACCGCTGATATCGCCCGCCAGGCGTGGCGCGATTATGGGGAGATCATCGTCTGCGACAGCTACGAAGAGATGCTCGCGGAAGCCGACCGCATCGCCTCTGAGCATGTTCAGGTCATGACCGCCCGGGACGACTGGTTCCTGGCCAATATGACTAACTTCGGCGCCCTGTTCCTCGGCCCGCGCACCAACGTTGCCTATGGCGATAAGGTGATCGGCACCAACCACACGCTGCCCACGCAAAAAGCGGCGCGTTACACCGGCGGCCTGTGGGTGGGGAAATTCATGAAAACCTGCACCTGGCAGAAAGTCCTCAGCGATGAAGCCACCGCCGAGATCGGCAGCTACTGCTCGCGCCTCTCGCTGCTGGAAGGCTTCGCCGGACATGCTGAGCAGGCCAATATCCGCGTCCGCCGCTACGGCCAGGTGGAGGTGCCTTACGCCACCCCGGCGCCGATCAGAGAGAAGGTGTAAGTCATGGCGTTTCCTGAGATGCCCTCCTTCGGCCTGCAGGGAAAGCGGGCCCTGGTGACGGGCGGCTCCCGCGGGCTGGGATTCGCCTGCGCTGTCGCCCTGGCGCAGAGTGGCGCAGCGGTGTGGATTGCCGCCAGGGATCGCCAGGCGCTGGATGCGGCTGCCACCCTCGCCGCCGAACGCGGGCTGCTGCTGCGTCCGGTGGTGCTGGATATCACCGATGTCGCCCAGGTGGAGGCCGTCACCGAAGCCC
The DNA here is from genome assembly GCF_037150775.1 of Leclercia sp. M50. Lineage (NCBI taxonomy): Bacteria > Pseudomonadati > Pseudomonadota > Gammaproteobacteria > Enterobacterales > Enterobacteriaceae > Leclercia > Leclercia sp. M50. The sequence goes on along the minus strand of NZ_JBBCPK010000105.1, from coordinate 3,715 downwards.
TGCCCGCCTTCGACATTCTGGTCAACAGCGCCGGGCTGGCTCGCCACGAACCGTTTCTGACGGTCAGCGAGGCGAACTTTGATGCGGTGATGGCGATCAACCTGCGGGCGACCTTTTTTGTCAGCCAGCGGATCGCCGCCCGGATGCGTGAGGAGCGAATAGCAGGCTCGATCATCCACATCTCCTCCCAGATGGGGCATGTCGGCGGCCCTAAGCGCAGCGTCTACTGCGCGTCGAAATTTGCGCTGGAAGGGTTAACCAAAGCCATGGCGCTGGAGCTTGGCGAGGCGGGGATCCGGGTTAATACCCTCTGCCCGACCTTTATTGAGACGGCGCTGACCGCATCGTCGCTGGCCGACCCCGCCTTTCGCCACTACGTGCTGGAGAATATCAAGCTCGGACGCACCGGTACCGTCGAAGATGTGATGGGTCCGGTGGTGTTCCTGGCTTCCGGCGCCGCAGCGATGATCACCGGCAGCGCGCTGATGGTCGACGGCGGCTGGACCGCAACCTGAGGAGTAAGATTGTGGATAATCACGCCCTGCCGCTGGTGCTGATTAGCGGCACGCTCTGTAACGCGCGTCTCTGGCAGCCGCTGCTCGACAGACTCAATCTCTCTGACGTGATCGGCATTACGCTGACCGACGCGACGTCGGCGGCAGACGCCTCGCGAAACCTGCTGCGCGAACTGCCGCCGCGCTTCCTGCTGGCTGGCTTTTCGCTGGGGGCGATTGTGGCCCTGCAGATGGTCGCCGACGCGCCACAGCGTATCGCCGGGCTGGCGCTGCTGTCGGTCAATCCCCTTGCCGATGCGCCAGAAAATGCGGCTTCCCGACGCGAGGCGGTGCGCGTGGCGCGACAGCAGGGTGTGGCGAACTGGCTCTCCGCCAGCCTGTGGCCGAAATATGTTGCCCCGACGCGCACGCAGGATGCCGCCCTGCACGATCTGATTTGCCAGATGGCCGGTGAGTGCGGGCCCGACACCCTGGCGACGCAGACTGAAATCGCCATTACCCGGCGGGACAATCGCGGGGCGCTCCCGGCCCTCGCCTGCCCCATCGTTGTTATCAACGGCCTGCACGATCCCATCTGCACGCCGACTCACCACCAGCGGGTTATTGAGAGTGCGCCTCAGGCGACGCTTGTCACCCTCGCCTCATCCGGACATTTCACCCTGCTGGAAGCGCCGGATGAGGTTGCTCACCCGCTACGTCACTGGATCCAGGAGTGTTTAGATGCGTAAAAACAGACTCAAGGCAATGCCCGACGGCAGCGCCATGATTAACGGCTGGCTGGCCATCCCGTCGGGCTACAGCGCGGAGATCGCCGGCCATCAGGGTTTCGATGCGGTCACCGTCGATCTTCAGCACGGCATGATTGACTTCGCCAGCGCGCTCGCCATGCTGCAGGCCCTCTCCGCTACCCCGGCGGTGCCGCTGGTCCGGGTGCAGGATAACGATCCGGCGCAGATCATGCGCATGCTGGATGCGGGTGCCTACGGCATTATCTGCCCGATGATCTCCACGGCCGAAGAGGCTCGCCGTTTTGTGGCCGCCTGCCGCTATCCGCCGCTGGGCAACCGCTCCTTTGGCCCTGCCCGGGGGCTGCTCTACGGTGGCTCGGATTATCCGCAGCACGCCAACGACGAAATATTGACCCTGGCGATGATCGAAACCCGGGACGGGCTGGCGAACCTGGATGCCATCCTTGCCACCGACGGACTGGATGGGGTCTTCATCGGCCCGAACGATCTGTCGTTGACCCTGACCGGCAGCGCCAGCGCCGAATCCCGTCACCCTGAGATGCTGGCCGCCATCGAGCGGGTCGTCAGCCGGTGTCGTCAGTGGAATAAAATCGCCGGGATCTTTTGCACCTCGGGTGAGGCTGCCGCCCGGCGCATTAGCGAAGGTTTCCAGTTTGTCACCCCGGCGAACGATGTCATGCAACTTGGCCGCGCCTCACGCGAAGCCATCGCCCTGGCGCGGGGCAATGCACTCCCCACTACCGGCGCATCAGGTTATTAACAGGAGAAAAGATGAAAGCACGTCACATTAGCCCCGAACTGGCCCGCAGCCGTCTGGTTGCCCCTGAAGATATGGTGTCCTGCAATCTTGCGTTTATCGACTGCAAGCTCCCCGGCTCCCACCTGAAACAGAACTACTCCTTTATTGGCCCGGGCGTGACCCAGTCCTCCGCTCAGGTGGTCAATATCCCGGAGCCGCACGGTTTTAATATCGGCGCCGCGGCGATGCCAAAAGGGGTGACCAATAACCTGCATCTGCATTTCACCGCCGAAGTGTTCTTGATTCACGAGGGCACGTGGCGTTTTCGCTGGGGAGCCAACGGCGAAAATGAAGCCGAGTTCAGCGCCCCGGCTATTCTTTCCATTCCCACCTGGATCTTCCGCGGCTTTACCAATGTCAGTAAAGAAGAGACCTGCGGCATGGTCTACACGGTACTTGGGGGAAATAACACGGGGGGAATTATCTGGCATCCGTCGATTCTGAACGCGGCCAGCGAGTATGGCCTCTATCTGAGCAAAGACAACATGCTTATCGACGTGAATGCGGGCGATACCCTTCCGGAACCGGCAGGACTGCTGGCGCCATTGCCTGCAGAAGAGATTGCCGCCCTGCGCCACTACTCCGTGGAGGAGATGCGCCAGCGGGCGGTGACCGGGGACGATCGGCGCTGGTCGGCGGCGGGGTTACTCGATTCGGTCCTGCCCGGCCACGGCGGCGAGATCGCCCCGGCGATCGGCTTTGGTATCAGCCAGGATAAACACGCCGCGCCAGCTATCGTTAACCCGCACGGTTTTTCCGTTGAGTGGCTGCGCCTGGCCGCGGAGCATGTGGTGGGTTGCCACCTCTGCCCGGACGTGCAGGTGATCATGGTCTTTAAAGGCACGCTGGAGGTGACCTGGAATAAAGAGGGCGAAGAGGTGAGCATTGTCGCCCCTGAGCGTTCGGTCATTTCGGTTCCGGCCAACAGCTGGCGGCGTTATCGCGCGTTGGATGGCGACATGGAGTGCATTCTGACTACCGAGGGCGATCAGCGTAAGCGCGTCTACTGGGATGAAGAGATACTGCAACAGGCGAGAGCGGCAAACCGCTGTCTCGATCCGGACGGGTATGTCACGGCGGCGGATCTGCTGCCGGAAACGGCGAAGCGCGCGGGTCTGAAACTTGAGGCGCTACCGTAAACGGAATCAGGGCGGGATCGCCCGCCCTGAATGCGGCGTGTTACTCGAAGTAAACGCCAGGATTTTCGGACAGCGAAACGAAGGTTTTCGTCTCTTTATCCAGGGCGCGAATTTCGCCGCTTTCGATATCGTACACCCAGCCGTGCAGGCGAATGGCGTTGTTACGCAGGCCGACCGCCACTGAAGGATGGGTTTTGATGTTGCTCAGCTGGGCGAAGACGTTCTCCTGCACCATGGCGTTAACCTTGTCGGTCGGGGTTTCCCAGGTTTTCTTTTCCACCACCGCTTTCGCCGCATCGGAGTAGCGCAGCCAGTGAGAGACGGCAGGCATCGGCTCGAGGTTGGCGTTGTCGGCAATCGCCTTCATCGCGCCACAGTTAGAATGACCGCAGATCACGATATCGGTCACGCCCAGGGCGACCACCGCATATTCGATGGTGGCGGATACGCCGCCGTGACATACCCGTCCGGATCGAGACAGCGGTTTGCCGCTCTCGCCTGTTGCAGTATCTC
>NZ_JBBCPK010000104.1:0-12729 GCF_037150775.1 Leclercia sp. M50 | reverse complement strand
ATCGGCGGGGTGGCAAAAGGCGAAGGCTATGTGGTGCTGAACAGCGGCAATACCGATACCGCCCGCAGCCAGTTTGAGCAGGCGCTGAAGACCAACCCGGAAGATGCCGACGCGCTGGCCGGGATGGGCTACGTTGCCCTGCGCAAGGGCGACTACGCCGCAGGCGCGCAATACCTGAACCGTGCAGCAAGCCTGGGCGGAAGCGCCTCTGAGGAGCGCAAGCAGCAGGCGCAGGATGCCGAGTTTTACGGCCAGCTGGCCCAGGCGCAGGCGGCTTACAAACAGGGTAACGTCAGCCAGGCGCTGGCCCTGAGCGCACCGCTCGCCCAGCGCAGTGGCGAACAGGGGGCGGCGGCGAAGCTGTTCCGCGCCGATGTCCAGCGGCATAACAAAGATTACACCTCGGCGGAGCAGACCCTGCGCGGCCTGCTGACCGAGCAGCCGAACAACGGCGCGGCGCGGGAAAACCTCTACTACGTCCTGCGCGAGCAGAACAAAACCGCCGAAGCCCAGGCGATGTTGCAGACCCTGCCGGCAAGCCTGCAGGCGAGGCTCCAGCCGCGCGTCTCCGGCGGCAACCCGACCGATCCGCTGCGCCGTCAGGCGCAGCAGGCGGCGGCCAACGGCGATCCGCAGCGCGCCATTGCGCTGTTGCAGCAGGGGACGGCCCGCTATCCGTCCGATCCCTGGCTGCGTCTCGATCTTGCGCGTCTGTTGCAGAAACAGGGACGCGACGCAGAGGCGGCCAACACCATGGCACCGGCCTTCCGCCCGAACGCCAGCAACAGCGAACTCTACGCTGCCGCGCTGTTCGCCAGTGAAAACAACGCCTGGCAGCAGTCGCAAACCCTGCTGTCGCGCATTCCAGCCTCCAGCCAGAATCGCGATATGCGCGAGCTGTCGCAGCGGGTCAACTACAACCTGCAGATGAACGTCGCCGAGCGCTATCTGGCGCAGGGCGATCGCACCGCGGCGGCCAACACCCTGAAAGCCCTGGCGGCGCGTCCGCCACAAAGCCCGGCGGATGCGGGCAAGCTGGCGCGGATGCTGGCCCAGAGCGGGGATGTCACCACTGCGGTGAGTGTGGTCCACGACAACATGCGCCGCGGCGTGCAGGGTAACGCCGGGGATTATGCCGATCAGGTGGCGGTGCTCAATCAGGCGGGGCTGGGCAGCGAAGCCCAGGCCTGGCTTGCCAGCCCGGAGTTGCAGTCCCGCAGCACGCCAACCCAGCTGGCGAGCATTCGCAACGGCTACGTGATCAACGAGGCCGATCGTCTGCGCACCCAGGGCAACTATGCCGCGGCCTACGATAAGCTGATCCGCGCCATGCAAAACGATCCGCAGAACACCGATCTGATGTTTGCGATGGCCCGCGTCTATCAGTCCGGCAAGATGAATAAAGAGGCAGGGGTGGTCTACGACTACCTGATGACCCGCGATACACCGCAGCAGGATGCGCGGGCCGGGGCGATCGATGTGGCCCTGGCCAGCAAAAACGTCGATAAAGCGAAGCAGCTGAGCGCCGGGCTGACCAATGACGGTACGCCGGAGCGCCTGCTGCTGCTGGCGCGGGTCTCCGAGGCGGAAGGTAACCATCAGCAGGCGATGAGCTATCTGCGCACCGCGCGCGGCAAGCTGCTCGGCCTGCAGAATAACACCGGTGAAACCGCCCCAATGCTGGGCGGCCTGGCACTGGCCGACAACCCGTTTGTAGGAACCTCCAGCACCGGCGAGGTGGCGGCGTCGCCGTCGCTCTACGGCCAGGCGATGCCGTGGCAGGTGGCCCAGCTGGCGCGTAATCCACAGACCGCGCCGCCGGGTACCGTGCGCACCGATCTGCCGGTGGAAACCGCCCAGGCCGGTACGCTGCGCCAGGTGGATAACATGATGGAGATGCTGGTGGATAAAACCGCCACCTGGGCACGGGGATCAACCTCCCTGCGCGCGCGTGACGGCGAAGATGGGCTCAGCAAGCTCACCGAGATCAAGGCGCCATTGCAGTGGTCCACCGTGCCGTTCGGGGATTCCCGCCTGGACGTTAACGTCACGCCGATTAGCCTCGATGCGGGTACCTCGTCCGATGAATCCAGCCGCCGGTTTGGTACCGGGGCGCTGATTCAGGGCGGCGTGGCCGAAGAGCTCTATAACGCCTCCACCACCACGCCGCCTGAGCTGCCGAATATCGACAAAATCAAGGTGCCGTCCCAGGGCTCGCAAAGCGCCCAGGGTGTGGAAGTGGCGATGGCGCTCACCGGGGATCAATACAAAATTGACGTCGGCTCCACGCCGCTGGGCCAGGATCTGAATACCGTAGTGGGTGGGATCCAGTGGTCGCCACAGCTGACCGATTACCTCAAGCTGGTGCTTACCGGCGAGCGTCGTGCGGTGGTAGACAGCCTCCTCTCCTATGTCGGCGTTGAGGACAAATACAGCGGCAAGAAGTGGGGCCAGGTCACCAAAAACGGCGGCAGCGCGCAGCTGAGCTATGACAATACCGATGCAGGTTTTTACGCCGGGTTTGGCGTGTACGACTACGTCGGAGAGAACGTGCCGAGCAACACCAGCGTCACCGGCTCTGCGGGGGTCTATTTCCGCCCTTACTACGCCGCCGACCGCGAGCTGAAAGCCGGCATCAACATGAACTACATGAACTTCGACAAAAACCTGAGCTACTTCAGCTACGGGCAGGGGGGCTATTTCAGTCCGCAGGACTATATCAGCGTCTCCTTCCCGGTGGATTACACCCAGAAATATGACAACTGGAACCTGGGGTTAGGCGCGTCGATTGGTTATCAGTCCTACTCCCAGGATGAGAGCCCATACTTCCCGACGGACGCGGCCATGCAGCGCCAGCTGGAAGATTACGTCTCCCGTGGTTTCGCCAAAGAGGCGTTCTACAAAGGCAACAGCGAAAACGGCCTGGGCTACAACCTGCGCGCGTCCACGGACTACAAACTCAACAAAGATATGACCATCGGCGGGCAGATTGGGTATGACACCTTCGGTGATTACAACGAAAGCACCGCAAGCCTCTACTTCCGCTACCTTCTGGGGAACAAGTAATGAACGATCAACAGCTTTTGCACTATTACCAGCATCAACAGTCCCAGTCGGGCTGGTTTGGACTGATCCACGTGATGGTTGAGACGATGGTGGCGAACGTCGGCGAGGCGCAGAGTCGCGCCTTTCTCGTGCAGATGGGCGACGCCCTGGGCGAGCGCTTTCCGCTGACGCTGGCGCACACGGTGGGCGAACTCGAAGAGCAGATCAACGCCCGGCTGGCGGCCTTTAACTGGGGCTATATTGATATTGATGCCAGCGACACGGCGATCCGCATCGTGCATACGGCGTTGCCGGTGCCGCCTGAAGAGGCAAAGCAGATGGCCTGGAACCATGCCTTCAGCGCGGTGCTGGAGGGGCTCTACGCCCGCTGGCTGCGCGAGCAGGGCGGAAAATCGCACGTTTCACTGTGGCGGGAGGCATCCCCCTCGGCTACGGTTATCCATTTCAGATATCAAAACAATCAATAAGGATCGGCCATGTGGCAGCGAATTAAAATCGTGGTTCTGGCGCTGGGGCTGTTGTTAAGCCATCAGGTTTTCGCTGGAAGCGCATGGGAGAGTTACAAGGCGCGGTTTTTGATGCCGGATGGTCGCATCATTGATACCGGCAACAACAGCGTGAGCCATACCGAGGGGCAGGGCTTCGCCATGATGATGGCGGTGCGCAACAACGATCGCGCGGGTTTTGACAAAATCTGGAGCTGGACCAAAAAGAATCTGCAAAACCCACAGACCGGCCTGTTCTACTGGCGCTTTAACCCGGTGGCCGCCGATCCGGTTATGGATAAAAACAATGCCACCGACGGCGATACCTTTATCGCCTGGGCGCTGTTAAAGGCGGGCACCCAGTGGAATGACAGCAATTACCTGAACGCGTCGGACGCCATCACCAAAGAGCTGGTGGCCCGCAATGTGATCAGCTTTGCCGGTTACCGCGTGATGTTGCCTGGGGCAAAAGGCTTTAACCTCAACAGCCATGTGAATCTTAACCCGTCCTATTTTATCTTCCCGGCCTGGGAGGATTTCGCGAAGCGCAGCCATCTGACGGTGTGGCGTGATCTGATCAACGACGGGCAGAAGCTGCTGGTGAAAATGCGCTTCGGCAACACGCAGCTGCCTGCGGACTGGGTTTCACTGTACGCCGACGGGCGCGTAACCCCGGCTAAAGAGTGGCCTGCGCGCTTCAGCTACGATGCGATCCGCGTGCCGCTGTACGTGAAGTGGTATCAGCCAACCAGCCCGCTGATGGCACCCTATACCGCCTACTGGGGACGTTTTGCCCGTACCCAGACGCCAGCCTGGGTGAACATCACCACCAACGATCCGGCGCCCTATATGATGGACGGCGGTCTGCTGGCGGTGCGTGATTTGGCGATGGGGCAACTCCCGTCGGGCGAGCCACAGATCACGGCTCAGGAGGATTACTATTCTGCAAGTCTGAAGATGCTGGTGTCGCTGGCGAGATAAGTTTTATCTTCTTACAGTGAGATTCTGGAAAGCGCCTCGCAAGAATGACTTGCGGTGGCGCTTTTTGTTTTGTGTGAGGGAGAGCAGGGCGTAGAGTCTCCTCGTTGCGGTGAAACCTGCAACCGGGCGTAGGAACCCGAACAACTCAACTGCGGTACAGGTTTATGTATCGGGCCAGCGCACACCGCTGTAAAATCATCGGTGGCGCTGGCAGGGCAGCCGAAAGGCTGGCCGGTTGCCGTTGAGTTCCGGTTCCTAACCCTGTCAGCGCCGCCACTCTCCTGAGCTTAGGAACTCAGGAATGTGGCTTAATAAACTCAACGGAGGATGCCTTATGGCTACGATCCCAACCCTGACTTACCCCGAATCTGACGAAAGCGTTATCCGCCACTTGCTCACCTCGCCCCTGCCTGCCTCTGCTGACCTGTTTGAGGTCACGGATCGTTGCGCGGCTCTGGTAACAGTTCTGCTTGAAACTAAAGAAATTACCGCGCGTCTGGCGTTATGCGGACGGCTGTCGCACGTGCTCACCCGACTGGCGCAACTGTGTGATGAAGATTTACCCCCACACCTTATTGCCCAGCTCACCGTTGATGAGCTGCCGGATTCCGCCATGCCGCACTGCTGGCAGGAAACGTACCTGATGGTTGAGTATCTCCAGTCGCTGAACCGGGCGTTATTGGGAAATACGCTGCCGGGCGCAGTCGCGGAGGATCTGACCGGGCTGCTGCACGATCTGGTGCATATCTTGCGGGATTATGTGAGGGAGCCGTACCGGACGCACTGAGAGTGTGCTAGAAGCTACTTATTGGTGTTAGCGTATAAAAAAAGCCACTCACTGGAGCGGCTTAATTCTTTGATTTTAAAGCTAAAATTTGGTGGCCCCTGCTGGACTTGAACCAGCGACCAAGCGATTATGAGTCATATGGATTTGATGTTTCATGATTTTTCATATTTTTGCAATTAGACTTAATGGATATAAATAACAATAGTTTATTTTATGATTGCTGTTTCATGTTGTTCTGCTTTTTATCCTTCAGTATCATCATTACGTCACCCACTACATCACCCAGAATCAGCTAGGTGATGTAACGAAGGAAGAACAGAAAACGCTATGTCTGATAATTTAACTGTCTCGATGATTAGCGGCTTAAAGCCGAAAACAACTGCTTACTACATCTGGGACAAAAGCGGTGAGCGTGGGGCTGGGCGTTTAGGGGTGAAAGTCGAGCCATCAGGCCAGCGAGTTTTTTACTATCGCTATTTTTGGCAGGGTAAACGGCAATTCATTCTGCTTGGCCGCTTTCCTGAGTTGTCACTCGCTCAGGCAAGGCTGCAATGTAAGGAACATGCGGGCCTTCTTAAAGAAGGAAAATCTCCTAAAGCTGAAATCGCAGAACAACTCTTTACTGCCGAACAACAACAGCGCGAAGACCAGCTCAAAGGCAGCATTGAGCAACTCATTTTGGGTTACACCACCAAAATGCGTGAAGACGGCAAACGTACCTGGCAACAGGTCCTGTACCGGCTGGAAAAAGAAACCTACCTATTTATACCTAAAGTGACGAAAGCGCGTGACGTTACACCCGCTCATATCAAACAAATTCTGGCGGCTATTATCAAACGTGGAGCCTCGGTTGAAGCAAACCGTGTCCGCTCTTATCTAATGGCAGCCTTCAATTATGGATTGAAGGCAGACAACGACCCGGCAAACCACCTGCAGAATGTTATGTTTGGGCTCCTGATGAACCCAGTCAGTGTCATTCCTAAACAATCAGCAGCGGAAAAACCGGGTACAAACTGGCTGAAATTAGATGAGTTGCTGCAATTGATGGGGGATTTCCCCAAAGCGCCAAAAGTGGGCTTGTTAATCAGTCAATTGCTTAACTTATGTGTCTACACGGGCGGCCAGAGGCCACATGAACTGGTTTCCAGCCGTTGGGGTGCGATTAACTGGGAAGAGAAGACGTTATTGATAGTGGCGGATGTTTCGAAAAATAAAAGAGACCATCTGGTACCGTTGACTGAGTCAGCCATTGGGATACTCGAAAAGTTGAAAGCTGAGAATCTTAATCAGAGCCCTTACATCTTCCCGCAGCGCATCAAATCTGAACAGCATCTGCGCACAGACAGCTTCGCGCAAGCCATCATCTATTATCGGGAACACTTTTCGTTGAGCCCGTCATTTATTGCTCGTGATATTCGCCGTACCTGTAAGACTCTGATGGGGGAAGCGGGTATCGCTAAAGACCTGCGTGACCGTATTCAGAACCATGCCCTACAGGATGTAAGTTCTAAACACTATGATCGTTACGATTACTTGGTTGAAAAGCGTAAGGCACTCGAAATCTGGGAGTCGCGGGTGAACAACCACCAGCAACAGCAAGAAAACAACGTAGTGAATCTTTTTCGGCAGAAATGAAGGCTACTTAAATCGGAACTCTGGATTTGCTGGCGAGACCAACGGTTTTCGCCAGTTTTCGGTTGTGTTTAAGTTGTTGCTCAATTTACTTTCTACCAACAGGTCCTTGTTTCTTAAGATCAATGTGGCCTTTTACGGGTAATGGTTCCAACTTACTGATAGTGGTTTATGTTCAGAAAATGCCCGATGACTTTGTCATGCAGCCCCACCGATTTTGAGAACGACAGTGACTTCCTTCCCAGCCTGGCTAGAGGCTGTCTCACATTCATGTTATGCAGTTTAATGCGCTGCGTGTAACGTTTGCTGATAATGTGCAGCTTTCCCTTCAGGCGTGACTCATACAGCGGCCAGCCATCCGTCATCCATACCACGACCACGACATCAAAGGGCGACAGCAGGCTCAGAAGAAGCTCCAGCGTGGCCATAGTGCGTTCATTGAAGACGTGTGCTACGACCGTCCTGCGTATCCTGTCATACGCTAAAACAGCCAGCGCTGGCGTGATTTAGCACCGCCGCAGCCCCACTGTTCGTCCATTTCAGCGCAGACAATAACGTCACTGCCCGGTTGTATGCGGGAGGTTACCTGCTGTGGCCTGAGTATTTAAGTGCCGTAAAATCGTGTTGAGGCCAACGCCCATAATGCGGGCGGTTGCCCGGCATCCGACGCCATTCATGGTCATATCAACGATTTTCTGGTGTGTACCCGTCCAGATATAGGTCACATCACCACGCATGGTTGGGCTCCGTTACGGCAAACTGTCGCTCAAGATTATTCGAGATAACGACGTGCTCATGACCGCCACGTTTATACCGGTGAGTCGACTGCTGGCCACTAATCAGTCCCAGCTCTTTCATAAGCCTGCCAGTAAGCCAGCGCCCCATCTGGTAGCCTCTCCGGGTTGCCATTGTGGTGATTTTCGATTTTTTTGGTGTCATCGGAGAGACTTTTGGTGTTTTGCCCTGACGCTCATTACGCAGTTGTTTGACCCCTCTTGTCATTGTGGAAAGGCCGACATTCGTAGCTTTGGCGGCATCTGCCACCGTGTAGTTCTGGTCAACAACTAGTTGAGCGGATTCGCGTTTGAACTCTGTACTGAAATTTTTTTTCATTGGAGCGCCTGAGTTGTTCTGAAGTAAGCATATCACCTCTGTTCAGGTGGCCAAATTCAGTGAAACACTACACTGGATGTAAAAATCAGCAGGCGAAGACACCTCTTATTTTTCCATTAACCTCAGCAACATCCGCTACTGGTACAGAACTTACTGAGGGAAAGGCAAACGTCTGTGTAGTGTTTGCCTGTCTGCTTAGAAAACGTATTCACCCATGATTTTTAAACGTTTTCAAGGCAGCCTTCATCAGTAAGTGCTTGGCTTACAAACGCCTTGGTACTCTGGTAAGGAACATCCAGCTCGTCCCTCCACCCTTCGCAATATCTGTCATCGCAGCTAAGCTTGATTGATACCCCAACCCGCCGGGCAGCAGTTTGCTTCCGGATTCCGGATGTAAGAAGGAGAAAAACATGAAAGCAGTAATTTATAATGGTCCTTACGATGTCAGGATTAAAGACGTACCTGATGCAAAAATTGTTCGTCCTACGGATGTCCTTGTTCGCATTACCACCACCAATATTTGTGGATCGGACCTGCATATGTATGAGGGCCGGACTAGCTTCGAACAGGGACGTATTCTGGGCCACGAGAACCTGGGTGAAGTGGTAGAAATTGGCTCGGGCGTTGAACGTATTAAGGTGGGTGACTATGTTTGCCTGCCGTTTAACGTAGGATGTGGTTTTTGCGAAAACTGTGAAAAAGGTCTGACTGGCTTTTGTCTTACCACCAATCCGGGTACAGCTGGAGCAGCCTATGGATTTGCTGAAATGGGGCCTTGGGAAGGCGGTCAGGCGGAACTGCTTCGGGTACCATTTGCCGACTTTAACTGCCTTGTTCTTCCTTCCGACGCGGCAGAAAAAGAAGATGATTATGTTATGCTCTCTGATATTTTTCCTACCGGATGGCATGCAACAGAACTTGCCGGATTAAAGCCTGGCGAAAGCGTGGCCATCTATGGCGCAGGTCCAGTTGGTTTGATGGCCGCTCATTCAGCGATCATTAAAGGCGCTTCACAGGTGTTTGTAGTGGATACGCATAAGGACCGGTTGGCTCTGGCAGAAAAAATGGGAGCTATAGGCATTAATGCTATTGGTGATGAAGCAGTCCAAAAAATTCTCGACCTGACGGATGGACGCGGTACTGATTGTGGCTGCGAATGTGTTGGCTATCAGTGCTGTAACAAGCATGGTCATGAAGACAATTCGGTCACCATGAACAGTCTTGTTGCATCAACGAAAGCAACAGGGGGAATTGGTGTGGTTGGCGTTTTTATTCCTCAGGATCCGGGCGCTGAATCTGACCTTGCAAAAGAGGGTAGGGTGCCATTTGATTTTGGCAGTTTCTGGTTTAAAGGACAGGCAATCCGTACCGGACAGGCTAATGTCAAGGCCTATAACCGTCAGCTTTCCCGCCTCATCCATCACGGGAAAGCCACCCCGGGTCAAATAATTTCACACCGTCTTTCGCTTGAAGAGGCTCCTGTGGGATATAAACACTTCGATGATCGAGATGAGGGATGGACAAAGGTTATCCTTAAGCCTTAAATAACGTTGACCGGTAAGCGAAAGCAAAAATCGGGAAATCGCATCCCTTTTGACAGGGTGCAAAAAGGTACCCTGTCAGGTAATTATTCTTCATATCTCCAGTTGCCAAGCGCGCCCATGCCGGAGTTTTACCGAGTGGCGCGGCCTGCTCCGACGCTGAGGATCGGATCACTATATCTGTTAGGGGTCAGTTTGGATACCGAAAATTATTGTACGTTAAGGTCATTTTTTGACCTTTTTACTTTAGCTGGCCTTAGCAGACGAAACTGGTAATGGTTCCAACTTACTGATAGTGTTTTATGTTCAGATAATGCCCGATGATTTTGTCATGCAGCTCCACCGATTTCGGCAGGCTATCGCCACGCAGAAGCCGTTTATTTCGGCGCCCTTTACCTCGGCGACGGGCAACTACGTGGTTTCTGTCGCAGCCGCTCTTCACGCCGCACGGCAGTTACCTGGGCTACATTGGCGGCACAATCTACCTCAAAAGCATAGCATGCTGAGCGACATCCTGAGCCAGCATTTCTACGCTCGCGGCTCTATCGTCAGCAATGACGGCCTCATCATCTTCAGCCACGATCCGTCACGCATGGGAACAAAAATGGCGCTGAACTCCGCGCTGCGCAAGCGGCTGGCCTCCATGGACAGCGGGCGGTTCAGCTCGGAGGCGGACGGGCTACGCCAGCCTGCACAAAACGGACTGGAACATTTTTATCGCCGGGACCTCTGAGACGGTCCGGCATATTCTGGTGCGCACGGCAGAAAACGCACTGTGGTTCCTGCTGAGCATCGTTATCCTGACGGTCGCCGTGGTGACCCTGCTGGCCGGGCGCATTGCCTCTCCCCTGGAGACGCTGGCGGGCATGGTGCGGGATGAGGGGAATGACGCGTCGCTGGCATCGGTGAAGGCCTGGTACTTTGAGGCCGACCGTCTGAAGCAGGCCGTGGAGGAGGAGTAGCGCCACGCCATGGCAGGCCCCATGGCCGCGCTCAGCGACGAGGCCATGACCGACCCGCTGGCCGGGCTCTGCAACCGGCGTGGCTTTACTCTGCTGGCGGACAGGAGCCGCGAAGATGCCTCGCAGTGCGTGATTGCACTTGATATCGACCACTTTCGACTGGTACGGGCACGATGCGGGTGATGCGGTGCTGGTCAGCCTGCTACGGCAGGCCTGCCGCACGGGAGACGTGGTCAGCCGCTTCGGCGGCGAGGAGTTTATTCTCCTGCTGCTGCAGACGGCGCTGGAGGATGCGGCCCGGACGGCGGAGCGCATCCGCGAGGTGGTGAGCACCACGATGTTCCCGTTCGTCGGTGCCATGACGGTGTCGGCAGGCGTGGCGTCCCTGGCAACTGTGGCAGCGGGTCAGCACTGGCCGCGCAGCTCCACGAAAGCCACTCGTCAAGCTCCGCCTCCGGCAGCGGCCGGAAATAGAAGAATCCCTGCGCCTGGTCGCAGCCGTACTCCGTGAGCTCGGTAACCGTATCGGCATCCTTAACGCCTTCGGCCAGCACCGTGTAGTCCAGATCCTTCAGCATGGCGATGATGCGTGAAGCGGTGTCTGACAAGATTTCGCTGATGAGCGTGCGGTCGAGCTTGATAACGTCCAGCGGCATGCGCCGCAGGTAGCTGATGTTGCTGTAGCCGGTGCCGAAGTCGTCCAGCGAAACCCCGCCCCCCCGCAGCTTCAGCATCTCCAGCCCGCGCATCGCCGCCAGGTTTTCAATAATCCGCTCGCTCTCCAGGCACTCAATGCCCAGCAGCGAGGGAGAAAGCTTCGCTTTTATCATCTTCGCCTCCAGCGCGTCGGCAAAGCCCTCGCGGGCAAAGTCCCGGCTACTGGCGTTTATGGTCACCGGGAGCTAGATGCAGCTGTTGCGCAGGCGGACAAGGCGGCCGATGGTGCGGTCCGTAAACGGGTTCTTATGCCTTAGTTGTAAGTGTCTACCATGTCCCCGAACAAGTGTTCACGATGTCCCCGGACTGTACACTCTGCCGTAACAGGAGGGGATGGATCATACCGCAGGTGACCAGAGGTCGTAGTTCAGCGCATAGGTGCTGCCATCCCGCACAACCTTACCTGTAGTTGGCAGGTTAAAGTGCATTCCGCTTACGGCCAGACTATCGCTAGCCACACGGTCAAGCAGCTTGCCACGAATGGCAGCCGCAGCAGCGGGATCGCTGTCAAATGCGATTGTAACGTCAGGCTGAGCAATCTGAACGTGAGGGAAATGAACAATGTCACCCCAGATGAGCAGAGACTCTTTTTCATCGCCCAGCAAATATCCGCTGTGACCCGGCGTGTGTCCAAACAGTTCTACTGTCTGAATTCCGGGCAGAATCGACTCCTCGCGGAATGGAACCAGCTTATCGTCATAAGCATTGAAGGCATTTTTTGCCACTTCAAAGAAGGGCTTAAACGCATCAGGCGCGCCTGCTGAAATGGTTTCATCACGCCAGAAAGCGAGTTCTTTTTCATGAACAAAAAGCTGCTGAACATTGCGGAACACCGGAGTCTGTAAGGGACCAGCAAGTCCACCAATATGATCTGGATGGGCGTGAGTCAGCAGGATGGTATCGATAGCGAGGGGGTCAATACCTGCTGCTGCCAGGGCAACCTGAAGCCGGCCGCCCCAGCCATTGATACCACCAGCGCCGCTGTCAACCAGAATGGTACGCTCAGGTGTCTGAATGACATAAACGTTGATATTGATACGAGGTAATACCGGGGCACCCCGCTTCTGAAGCAGGGCTTCAGCACGAGACCCATCAATGCCTGACAGCAGTTCAAAGGAGACGTCGAGGTAACCATCACTTAGCATGGTCACCGTCATGTCGCCCACTTTTTTTCGATTGATGGCCGGTGCCTGCCAGTTCAGATGTGATGTCATGTTTTACTCCATTGCGGTGAGGGGATACAAAAATTTTCATAAAGATCATAACGTGTTCTGAGAAAAGAACTGCTCAAATTAGTATGCGAAACGCTCATTTATAAACTGGAGCACGGCAGGATGAATCGCCACGGGTTTAACAGACACCTCAGAGTCATTTAAGATGGCTTAAAGAGAGGTGCCCATGAGCGGTAAGCGTTATCCCGAAGAGTTTAAAATTGAAGCAGTCAA